>NZ_JADPMS010000004.1:0-67385 GCF_015686645.1 Streptococcus sp. NLN76
CTTCTTCGAGTTTTTCGGTGAGCTTTAGGTGAGAGATGTCCTGCTTTGTAGAGAATGTGTCGAACAGTGGTGTCAGAGTACGAAAAGCCATATTCCTCTTCAAGTATTTCACAGAAATGGACAATATTGGGCTTCAGGTTAGAAAATTGTAGGAATCTTTCTACGATAATAGTTCGATGTTCAATGGGGATGGTATGTTTTGGTTTTTTAGAACGGTTTCCATGTACGAAGCCAGCCTTTCCTTTTTCGTGATAGACTTTAAGAAGTCTATTTACATGGCGTACGGATATTCCTAATTTTACGGCTGCTCGTTTTTTATTCTTGTTTCCATCAGCTACTTGCTTGATCACTTGATATTTTTTATCTTCAGACATTGTTAAAACTATTTTCCTCATCTTTCTAATGTAACACAGAGGACATTTTCATATTCGATTTACTTAAGACATTATCACTTTCGAATGATATTTCCTAAATTTTTTTCAAAAAACAATTGACAAGCTATCTCCAGACTGGTATACTAATTAAGTATTCAAGCGGGGATGGCGGAATTGGCAGACGCGCAGGACTAAGGATCCTGTGACCGCTTTAGGTCGTGAGGGTTCAAGTCCCTCTCTCCGCAAAGTAGCTAACCGAAAGGTTAGCTTTTTTTCATTGCAAAATACGAATAGGGCTAGAATTTTGGCAGTAAACGTGATAAAATAAACAATGTATTGGGAATTTCCCCAAAAAAATTAGAGGAGGCCGTTTACATGGCAATCGTTTCAGCAGAAAAATTTGTTCAAGCAGCTCGCGATAATGGTTACGCAGTTGGTGGTTTTAATACAAACAACCTTGAGTGGACTCAAGCTATCTTGCGTGCAGCGGAAGCAAAACAAGCTCCAGTGTTGATCCAAACATCAATGGGAGCAGCAAAATACATGGGTGGTTACAAATTGGCTAAAAACATGATTGAAAATCTTGTTGAGTCAATGGGAATCACTGTTCCAGTTGCAATCCACCTTGACCATGGTCACTACGAAGACGTTCTTGAGTGTATCGAAGTTGGTTACACTTCTGTAATGTTCGACGGTTCACACCTTCCAATCGAAGAAAACCTTGAAAAAGCTCGTGAAGTTGTTAAATTGGCTCACGCTAAAGGGATCTCTGTAGAGGCAGAAGTTGGAACTATCGGTGGTGAGGAAGATGGTATCATCGGTAAAGGTGAATTGGCACCAATCGAAGATGCTAAAGCTATGGTTGAAACTGGTATCGACTTCTTGGCAGCTGGTATCGGTAACATCCACGGTCCATACCCAGAAAACTGGGAAGGTCTTGCATTGGATCACCTAGAAAAATTGGCAGAAGCTGTTCCAGGTTTCCCAATCGTTCTTCACGGTGGTTCAGGTATTCCTGATGATCAAGTTGTTGCAGCTATCAAACTTGGTGTTGCAAAAATCAACGTGAACACTGAATCTCAAATCGCCTTCTCAAATGCTACTCGTGAATTTGCACGTAACTATGATGCAAACGAAGCTGAGTACGATAAGAAAAAACTCTTCGACCCACGTAAATTCTTGGCAGACGGTATTAAAGCTGTTCAAGGTGCAGTTGAAGATCGTATCGACGTATTTGGTTCAGCTAACAAAGCTTAATCGAATCCTTAAAGGACTTGCTCTTAGGAGCAGGTCTTTTCTTTTTATTCGAAAAACAGAAGGATAACATTCATAATACTTACTAATTTCGACAATTGACACTCATTGTATTTCAAAATCTGACTTTATCATGCCTCTTTGATTGCGTGCTATGCACTGTACGCCTTATAAAAGTATTTAAATGGTCTCCCAGACCTTTTGAATTATCTACATCGACTTTCCTCGTCATTTTTTTTTGAAATTTTTCGAGTATTCCGATTTTGAAGTTTGTCCAGTATAATTTCGATTATTGACAAAAACCAGCATGCAATCAAGAAACATGCTTGTTTTTACTGTTTATTTCAGCTTTCGCCAGTTTTGATAAGAATCCCAAATATCATAGAAAAGACAGAAGCTGACGAGGGTGTTGAGGAGGATTTGGGGAGAGAGGTGTGTAAGGCGGCTTAGAAAGAAACTGAAGTAGATCATTAAGCGCAAGGCTAGAAAGAGTTTGTACTGGTATTTTTTCATAGTCCTCTCCGTTCCGATATTTTTTGTTTTAGAATAACTTTTTTCGCTAAAAAAAGCGAATGAAAAGGTAACCAAAGATAATGATTGTGAAAGGAGGTCTAAAAACTCGATTCTTTGGTTTGAAGTTAGAGATGTTTGGCGATGATAGGAGGATAGATAATGAAAACAGTTCGGAATTTTTTCGTTTCAGTATCATTAATGTCGGTTTTGCTTGGTTCTATTACCCCTTCAACAGTTGCAGCAGGTGAGGCGATAGGAGTTACTACTGGAGCTGAGGTTGAAAATGTAAGTGAACTTAAAACTGAGGAAGACCTATTGAGGGAGGTACAATCAATTTACAAAAACATGATAAAATATGACTCCTTACAAGAAAAATTTATTGTCGATGATTTGATTGTGGCTGATTTTTATCAAAATGATACAGTAAGCATTCAAGGAGTTTATCTCTTAAAAGATAGTTTAAATGATGAGTTAATAAACACTCCATCACTTGATAAGGAGGACATATTAAACCAAAAGATTGATGAAATGACTTTTATCATTAATGGTGGTGATGAATCAGAATTGATTACAAATAGTGTTAGAAGTAAGAGAGCGGATTTTTCATGGATACAACGATGTATTAAAGAAGCATGGGGGGTAACAATATCACTAGGTAGTTTGAAAGGAGTGGTTAATTTATTCAAGGCTGGTAAGTTTGAAGCAGCAGCAGCTAAACTAGCTGCTACAACTGCTGGAAGAATTGTTGGTGTTGCTGCATTAGTTGCATTTTTAGCGACTTGTGGTGCAGAGACAGTTTCCTAAATACTAGTTTGACTGGAACATAGTATTAACGATTCAGTTTTTGGTTAGAAATCTAAAATAGTCCCAAAGATGATATTGCAATTTTATTCTTCATGCATCTAAGTGTAAAATCTAAACTAGTTTTAAAATAGTTCTAGATTTGTGATTTTTGCTTCCATCTTCAATCGAAAAAAACCTGCCGGTTGGCAGGTTTTCTCAGTCTAATAGAATAACCCCATCTTCGATGCGGAAGGGTTCTTGGATGTTGATGTGGTCGTAGAACATGACTCCGTTGATGTGGTCAATTTCATGTTGGACAACAATGGAATTGTAACCTTTGAGTTTGATGCGGTGTTTTTCTCCGTTTTTATCAAAATACTCAACTGTGATGCGGGAGTTGCGGACCACATATCCAGGTTTGTCTTCGTCTACAGATAGGCATCCTTCGCCTTCTTTGAGGGCTGCTTGTTGGACGGAATGGGATACAATTTTTGGATTGTAGAGTACTTCACGCATACTATAGGCTTCTTTAGGGGGTTCACCATCTTCGGTTTCGGGATTTGGTACTAGGACAGCAATCATACGTTTGCTGATGTCCAGTTGAGGTGCAGCTAATCCGACGCCGCCGCGGAGTCCCATTTTTTCAGCCATGACAGGGTCTTGGGAATTTTTCAGAAAACCAAGCATTTTTTCGCCCAGGATAATCTCTTCATCGCTGAGTGGGAAGGTTACTTCCTCCGCTTTTAGGCGGAGGGTGGGATGACCGTCGCGAATGATGTCATCCATATCAATCAAGTGTGATGCACGAGTTAATCGTTTAATTGCAGACATGCGATTCTCCTTTTTCTTCTCGTTCTACTATATCACAATTGGCCTTTATTTTTTGAAAAAATTAGTTAGGTTTTTTCGTGCGGTGTTTTCCACGATTTTCCCAAGCCCGATAACTTTCCCAGATATCGAATAGAAGGCAGAGGCTAGCAATCAGGTAAAACACAGCCTGAAAGTCTATGGCCAGTCCCCAATGACTGAAAAAAAGACTGCTATAGACTAGAATTCTTAAAAGCATAAAATAGGTTCGTCCAAATCTTCTCATGATCAGTTACTCCTTATGACTAGTCTATCCCTTTTATCCTAGAAATGCTAACAAAAAGGGGGAAGTCTTTAAAAGAAATGGATTTGGACATGAGAAAGCAGGTTTAGGGCCATGTGAACCGCAATAGGGAGACGGATATCTTTTGTTTTTCCATAAAGCATTCCTAAAGCCAGTCCTGGAAGCCCGTAGAACCAAAAGGCGCTTAAATCAGAGATGGGGTGGATGAGGACAAAGACAAAACTGGAGACGATTAGTCCGAAAATTGGTTGTTTAGGGAAAACATAACGCAGTAATAGACCACGAAAGAGCACTTCTTCAAAGATGGGACCGGAGATGACCGCTAGGCTGAATTGAGCAAGAAAACTTCCCCAGCCTTGGGTTTCCAAAGGGGGAATGGGGAAGAAGTGGCTATAGAGTTTGTCGCTGGCGTAGATGACCAGGAAGGTGAGGAGGCTGTAGAGTACTTTTTGTTTTAGATCTGAGGCTGGTTGTGAATTTGAGAGCCCCATTCCTCGAATTTTGAGAATCCAGAGCAGCCCCCCTAAACTGACAAGGTCCACAAAGGTCAATACTATATCCGTAGCATAGGGCCAGGACCAGGAAGCTAAGAGTGGCGAGAAGGGGAGGTAGTTCATGGCTAAGGTGTTGCTGCCATAAAAGATGAGCAGCCAGCAAGTCGCTTCAAGAGGGCGTGCGGAATTCTTCCAGTTGAGATTTGTAAACATAGGGACCTCCTTGTTGTAACCTTTTTAAAAACATTATCTTCCTTCCAGCTTAAGAAAAACTTATAGCTACTTTTGAACACAAAACACGAATGGAAAGATAGAAGGAGGTGCAGATGGAACAGAAGAAATGGCAGGCCTGGGAGCAAGCGAATGAGCAGGAGCGTCGTTTCCTTTTGAAGCAAACTCCAACACAGTTGGCGAGGGTCTACGTCTGTTACTTACGCGAGCAATGGGAAGATTTACCAGCTGATTTGGGGCAAGAGTTGGCCATTTTTTTGGCTAGTATGCATTACCAGTTAGAATGCGAGTTGCTACAGCTGGAAGAAGCTGGGAAAGGAGGGGCTTCTGTTTACCAAGAATTAATTGAATTTTATAAAATATCGGGATTTTTAGCAGGATTGGAGGAGTTAGATGAAGAAACTTAGGTGGGGAATGCAGCTGCTATTCTTGGTTTTGGCCAGTATGTGCCTCTTTTTGATGTATCGTGCCCAGTCCTATCAAGCTCTACCAAGGAGCAGGCAGCATCCGTTTGTGAAAACGGAAGTGATTCAGGATCGACGGGGGTTGCAACAGGGAAAGGTGGAGGGCTTGCTTTTGTATCATTCCAAGAATCCTAGTAGCCTGGAGGCCCAGTTGGAACTGGAGCACTTGCTCAAAGATTTTCGCAAATCAGCTCGGACTGTAGACCTGGCTCATGAATTTTTACCAGAAAGCTTGGAGGATTATCAAACCATTTATTATGTAGGAGAAGATCTGCTTCAAAAGGAAGAACTTCAGCAACCCTTAAAGGCTTGGGTAGAGGCGGGTGGTCATCTCTATATTGGAATGCCTCAGGCTAGTGAAGAGGATTCCAGTTTTCAAAGATGGTTGGGGGTTGAGCCTGGAATAAGTGGCAATCAGGTGGTTTCATCTATCAGTTTAGAGAAAGATCTGATGATTGGAGGTTCTGGCCCTTTTGCGATATCGCATCCCTTTGATTCTGCTTGGGATGTCAGCTTAGATGCTTCTTGTCGGGTTCCTGTCTGGGATACTGAAACGAAGACACCATTGCTTTGGAGTAAGGAGGCGGGAAAAGGACAAGTAGTCGTCATGAATTTGGGGATTTATGACAAAGTTTATCGAGCAATTTATGGTTTGGGTTTGTCCTTGATGGACCCGATTTTCCTCTATCCTGTCATAAATGCGGGTGTCGTTTACCTAGATGATTTTCCAGCTCCTTTCAGTGACCAGGAGAAGGTTCAGCTCTCCAAACATCGACAAGAGAACTTTGATCAATTTGTGACTCAGACTTGGTGGCCAGCTATCCAGGTTTTAGGAAAAGACTTAGATTTGACTTATACTGGAGCAATAGTGGCTAGTTATGGAGAACAGGTCACTTCCCCTTTTCCCTTGGTTCTGCCTGAACTTGGAACCTTGGAGCTGGGGCGAATGTTATTGAAACAAGGGGGTGCGTTGGCCTATCATGGCTATAATCATCAACCTTTGCAGATTCATTCGGGATCCAAGGACTATCTTCCCTGGAGTCAAGAATGGGCTATCCGCGATTCCCTCCAAACCTTAGAAAAGCTGGTTACCACTTACTATGGAGCTCAAAAGCCAGTGGTTTATGTTCCTCCTTCCAATATTTTGAGTCGAGAGGGCCGTAGTGTTCTGGCGACAGCTCTACCTGATTTAAAAGGGATTGCCTCTACTTATTTTCCGGGTGACGGGGCTTATGCCCAGGAGTTTGATCTAGGATCGGATGGTTTACTGAATTTGCCGCGTTTGGTTTCAGGGATGGACTGGGATGATTTTGATCGTCTAGCAGTCTTTTCAGAGCTTAATACCCATTTGGTTCATAGCCAATTTATCCATCCAGATGATGTTTTGGATAATCGTCGAAGTCACGGGAAAACATGGGAGGAATTACTGGAGTCCTATCGCTCTTCCATGAAAGGTTTGCAGAAAGCTGTGCCAGACTTGGATTTTGTAGGAGCTGGTCGTTTTGCAGACAAGGTTGGTGCATTCCTGAACGTGACCCTCCAAGTGGAGGAGGGAAGCGATTTTTTGGAACTGAAGTTGGACCATGTTCAAGGGAATTCTTCTTTTCTTTTTCGTCAAAATAAAGGAAGGAACCTGCGCGTGACGGGTGGAAAAATCAAACGACTGGCTAAACGGCTGTATCTGCTAGAGACGGATGAAGAGAAAGTGAGGATTGAATGGGACCAGTAAGCACGGATAAAAATTCTGTTATTGTGTTGGTGGTGGAAGCAGCTTATCCCTATCGGAAAGGCGGTTTGTCTAATTGGATTCAGGATTTTATCCAGGGAATGGAGGCTTACTCCTTCTATCTGATAACTATTGTGGATCGGCAGGAAACCTGTGGATCTTGGGTCTATGACCTGCCCAAAAACGTTCTTGGAATACAAGAGTTGGTTTTGGAGGAAGCGGACTTGGAGATGGCACGACCCTGTTGGGGCTTAGGTCCAGATTCAGGCCAGTGGTTGGTAGAAATGATGGACTTAGATAGCTCTTCTCTGGCAAGTTCTTTAAGTGCCCTGCACACGCCCTCTGTATTTAGTACCCTTTTTCAATGGATTAAACACACTTATCCCAAAGCGGCTTTTTTACCGCTTTATCGGCAATTGCAGAGCCTTTTTGGGAATCTCTTGGGCTTGTTGGCGCAAGTTCATCTACCAGATAACTGTCGGTGTATTCATGCCCTATCGACGGGGTATGCCGGTTATCTGGCAGCTTACATGACAAGGAGAGCTAAATGTCCCTTTGTTTTGTCGGAACATGGTTTGTATCTTTTGGAAAAAGAGGAGGTACTTAGTCGTACTCCCCAGCTGCTTTCAGACCAAAAGGACTGTATCCGGTGGTTCTTTCGGGAGATGACGCGAATCAGTTATGAGCAGGCGACAACCGTGACAACGCTCTTCAAGCAGGCGCAAAACCACCAAGTTCAATTGGGGTGTTCCGCAAGCAAGTGTCAGGTTATCCCCAACGGTTTGAACTGGAAAGACTGGCGGCAAGTCCAACGAAAAGAGGATGCGACCAAACTCCGAATTGGGGCTATTCTGCGTTGGACTCCGCTCAAGAATGTCTTGGAACTTCTGTTTATTCATGCCAATCTCTGCCGAAGGGGCTACGAGGTTACCTTGGTCATTTTAGGAGCCGTTGAAGATTCTCGCTACTGGGATGTTTGTCAGGCTGCTATTGAACGCTGGCGGATTCCGAGAGTGGAAATTTTAGGTCATTGCCGCGTGCAGGAATATCTAGTGAATTGGACTTGTTTACTTTTACCGTCTTTATCTGAGGGTCAGCCCCTGGCTCTGCTGGAGGCTATGGCTGCGGGGGTTCCTTGTATCGCTAGCGATGTGGGGTCCTGTCGTCAACTCCTGTGTCAGGATTTAGAAGGAGTAGGAGCTGCAGGGATTTGTGTTAGACCTGGCGATCGAGAAGGTTTTGTGCAGGCAGTAATACAGTTCTTGGACGATCCGGAAATGGGAGTTCGGATGGGGCAAGCTGGTCGGCGACGGGTACAAGACCTTTATCAACAGGAACAGGTTTTGGCAGCCTATCAAAGAATTTATGAGGTGGAATAAGAATGTGGAAAATCTGTCGACAAGGACTTCGAGCCTTACAGCTTTTACTAGCGCTTTATGGTAGTTTTCTTTTCTTCCCCCTGTTTTTGATGTTTTTCAGCCAGATAAAAGTTTGGTTACATTTGGGACAGGTGGGGGAAATAGTCCATCTCTTGCCCCTCTTAAGTTATGGTTTTTTAGGCGTCTTTTTGGTCCAGAGTCTGATGCGCCCTTGGTTTGCTTGCGCCAGTGAGACCTGGTATGGTCGGAGTCTTTTGGGACTTGTTGGGCTGCAATCTTTGGGGTTGGTGACTTATCTCCTTTATGTTGGCACCTTCAATACAGGGACAGGCCTTGTCGTTCTTTTGCTGGGGGCATCTTTGTCTGCTCAGCTTTTACGAGAGCGGTTAGGAGTTAGGCTGAATATGGAACGATATTGTCTGAATTTGACAGGGATTTTTGGATTGATTCTCCTTTTTTCTCTTTTGATGAGTCAGATGGGACTAGCTTCCTCATTGATTTTAGGTCTTACCCTGCTCTTTTTGTTAGACGCCCTGCTCTTGTGGGGTCAGCTGGAGAAGTTAGAGGAGGGAACCTCTCCTGTACCTTCTCGTCAGGCTTGGCTAGGTCTTGTTTTTTACAGTGCTATATTGTTTCCCTTGGTCGTCGTTTATTCTTCCCCCTTGGGCAAGAATTTTGGTGCGGGCTTGCGGCTAGCGCCGGCCTATGACCAGGCTGTTTTGATTTCCTTGTGCCTCTATCTTTTGTTTTTTGCTCAGTGGTTAGGTGTCAAAGAGGCTTATCTGACACCAGTTTGGCAAGTATTTGTAAAGGGTTTGAATGGGTCCATGTCTGGTCAACAGTTGGAAACTTACGAGGAGCTCTGCCAGCAACGCATGGACAAGATCCTGCTCTTGTGGTTACTGTAATTTATTTTGCTTCTTGCGGCCTTGGCTTTGTATTCCTATTTCCACCCTTTGAATTGGGTCCATTATTATATCGGATTTCTGCTGCCAGCCTATTGTTTGCTCCAATTGCTGCAAGTCTTTCAATCTCTTTTTCAAGATCTCCTCCAATTTGGTTTGGTATGGCGCTTGGCTTGCTGCTTTTTTGGGGTTAATGTGCTTTTGGCCATGGTTTCAATCTGGGCTGGCATTTTCTATTTTGGGCTAGGTTTTTTCCTGAGTTCGTCCTTGACAGTGGCCGTAGCTTATTACCATTATGAGAGGCTCAGAGGTCAGTGGCTCTATGCGATTGTTTCCTATTACGACTAGGCGTGTTATAATTTGAGCAAGGAGGTGCACGCATGCGCTTGGATCGTTATTTAGTAGAAGTAGGGTTGGGTTCGCGTTCGGAAGTCAAACAAATAGTGAAGAAGGGACTGATTAAGGTCAATGGTCAGGTTGAAAAAAGTGCTAAGACCCATATCCGGGAAGGGGAAGACCAGATTCACTATCAAGATCAGGAACTGACTTATCAGACCTTCTATTACTGGATGCTCAATAAACCAGCCGGTGTCCTCTCTGCCACCCAAGATAGTTCTAGTAAAACAGTTCTAGACCTGCTGGATCCGGATGATTGGCGAAAGGATTTGTTTCCAGTGGGGCGCTTGGACAAGGACACCGAAGGACTCCTGCTCTTAACCAATAATGGTCCTCTGGCACATGCCATGTTGTCACCAAAGCGGCATGTGACCAAGGTTTATAGGGCCTTGGTCGCAGGAGAAATGACGGTCGAGGATCAAAAGCGCTTTGCGGAAGGGATTCGCTTTAAGGATTTCACTAGTAAACCAGCAGAGTTGGAACTACTACAGGTAGGTCAAGGTTGTTCGGAAGTCCTGATTCGTATTCAGGAAGGAAAATTCCATCAGGTTAAACGGATGGTGGCAGCTTGTGGTAAGGAAGTGACCTATTTGGAACGTCTGTCTATGGGGGCCTTGCAGCTGGACCCGGAATTGGCAAGAGGAACTTACCGAGCCCTGCGGGAGGAAGAGCTAGCGCTTTTGCAAGACTATGACGTGCCTTTATAAGAATGGTTGATTTTAGTTGACAAACGAAAAAGGGCTTGGTAGAATGAGAATGTCCGTAAGGATAGATACCCCTTCTTGGTGGTGGGCCTGCCAGTCCCTCGCACTCGGATGGGGAAGAAAAAAGGAGAAGAAACATGGCAATCTCAAAAGAGAAGAAAAATGAAATCATTGCACAATATGCTCGTCACGAAGGTGACACAGGTTCTGTTGAAGTTCAAGTTGCAGTATTGACTTGGGAAATCAACCACTTGAATGAGCACATCAAAGTGCACAAAAAAGACCACGCTACTTACCGTGGTTTGATGAAAAAAATCGGTCGCCGTCGTAACCTCTTGGCTTACCTACGTCGCACGGATGTTAACCGTTACCGTGAATTGATCCATTCATTGGGACTACGTCGTTAATCAAAAAAACTGCCCACGGGCAGTTTTTTTGATGGAAAAAAGCATCTGAACCTGAGTTCAGATGCTCATAGCTAAGCTTGCCCCAGTTCTTGACTGTAGCGGATGATTTGTTGGACAGTGTCATTCAGGAATTGGATGGTATCTCGTAATGGTTTTTCAGTGGTTAGGTCTGCACCCAAGACCTTGGCTGCTTCGAGAGGTGCTAGGCTACCGCCGAGTTTGAGGTAGTCCAGCCAGAAGTTCGGATCCTGGCTTTCTCTGAGTTTGAGGAAGCCAACAGTGGAGAGGACGAGTCCTGCGGAGTAGGTGTAGCTGTAAAGCCCCATGTAGTAATGGCTTTGGCGCATCCAGGTAAGGGCGGCATCGTCGTCGATTTCGATGGCATCTCCCCAGAACTGGGTGAGGACATCTTTCATGATGGCGTTTAGTTTCTCTGCACCAAAGACTTGTCCTTCTTCAATCAAGGTGTAAACCTGGCGTTGGAAGGCTGCTTCCAAGAGGTGGGTAATAAAGTTGTGGAAGTAGGTGTCTGTGAGGCGGTGTGCCAAGGCAAAGCGTTTTTGGCGTGGAGCGTCTAACTCATTTTCCAGAAGATCGCTGAGTAAGAGTTCGTTAAAGGTTGAAGGAGCTTCAACGGCATAGGTAGACATGCTGGTGTTGAAAATACTTTGGTGATTGTCGGAGAAGATGAATTGTCCAGAGTGGCCAATTTCATGAATCAAGGTGTAGACATCACTCATGCGTCCAGTCCAGCTCATGAGAACATAAGGGTGGACCTTATAAGGGTCAGCAGCGTAACCGCCGGATTCTTTACCAGTGTTAGCTGCAAAGTCAACCCACCGTTCTTCCTGGTAGCGTTTGACTTGTTCAACATATTCTGGTCCCAGAGCTTGAACGGAGCGCATGACCAAGTCATAGGCTTCTTCGATCGATACTTCTGGATTCAATTGCGGATCTAGGTCTAGCTTCCAGTCCGCAAAGGTCATTTTTTCAAGACCGTTGATGTGGGCCACGTGTTTCACGAAGGTTTGAGCAATTGGTGCAAACTCATTCATAATTAAGTCAATCTGCCGGTCGAAGAGGCTGCGGTCTACTTCCTGCTCTGCCAAGAGGTAGTCAAAGACAGATGGGTAGCCCTTCATGTCGGCTAAGATTTTTTCAGAACGGACTTGGGCTAGGTAGGCAGCTGCTGCAGTTTCTTGGTGTTGGCGCAGTCCCTTAGAGAAGGAGCGGAAGGCAGCTTCTCGAACGCCAGCGTCCTCGTGGTTCTGATAGAAGTTTTCGTAGCTGATGAAGGAGTTTTTGTAGGTTTTACCATCGACGACAAAATCCTCCATGGCGTAGTCTCCAGCCCGCATCTTGCTGTAGATATCCTGCGGTGCTTGGAAGATTTCGCTGAGGTTGGCCAATGTTTTTTCAGCTTCTTTTCCTAGATAGTGGGCTTTTTTTATTTTGGCCAAGCGAATGGGCTGGCTGAGTCCCGGCTGGCTTTCCAGCTGATCTAAAATCGCAGAGTCTGCTTCCAGTAGGGCCGCGTCAAAGAAAGCCAACCCAACTTGTGCTTGTGTTCCGAAGTCAGTTCCAGCCTGGGCGATTTGGGCAAAATCATCATTGCCAAAATCGGTGGTTTGGGGCATGAAGGAATAGGTCAAGATGTGGCTAATTTGAATGTGAATGTGTTCCAAGACTTGAAAGGCTTCTTGAAAATCTTCGAAGGTGTTCAAGTTGTCTTGATAGTTGCGTTGGAATTCCTCTATATCTTGGCTAGCCTTCTCGATGGCCCGGAGGAAATCCTCCCGATCTTGGTAGAGGGCGGTAAGGTCCCAGAGTTGGTATTCTGGGAATTCTGAGCGGTGTTTTTGTTCCATAAAAGTCTCCTTTCGTCTCCCTCCTAGTATAGCAATTTTAAGCATGATTGTGGTAGAATAAAGGGGTCGGGGACTTTTGTGCAAAGATGAATCGAGCAGGGTCTGCTGGGTTGATTTTTGTAGAAAATCCCCAATAAAATTTAGGAGTATTCAATGACGAAACAGGTATTTAAAACGACCTTTGCAGGTCGTGAATTGATTGTTGAAGCAGGACAGGTGGCACGTCAGGCTAATGGTGCTGTTGTGGTTCGGTACGGGGAATCGACTGTTTTAACAGCAGCAGTGATGTCCAAGAAAATGGCTACAGGGGATTTCTTCCCTCTTCAAGTCAACTATGAAGAAAAAATGTATGCGGCTGGAAAATTCCCGGGTGGCTTTAACAAGCGGGAAGGGCGTCCATCTACGGATGCTACCTTGACAGCTCGGTTGATTGACCGTCCGATTCGGCCGATGTTTGCGGAAGGATTCCGCAATGAGGTCCAGGTTATTAATACGGTTTTGTCCTACGATGAGAATGCCTCTGCTCCGATGGCAGCCATGTTTGGTTCTTCTCTAGCTCTTGGAATTTCAGATATTCCTTTTGATGGTCCAATTGCCGGCGTCCAAGTGGGTTATGTGAATGGCGCTTTTGTCATCAACCCTAGTCAAGAGGAGATGGAACAATCCACTCTTGATTTAACCGTAGCAGGAACGAAAGAAGCGATTAACATGGTGGAATCAGGGGCCAAAGAACTGTCTGAAGACATCATGCTTGAAGCGCTTCTCAAAGGTCATGCGGCGATCCAAGAGTTGATTGCTTTCCAAGAGGAAATCATTGCTGCGATTGGGAAGGACAAGGCAGAGGTGGAATTGTTGCAAGTTGATCCGGACTTGCAGGCTGAAATTGAGGCGGCCTACAATCCGCAATTGCAAGCGGCTGTGCAGGTTGAGGAGAAATTGGCGCGTGAAGCGGCAACCAATGCGGTTCGTGAAGAAGTCAAGGCTGTTTACGAGGAGCGTTATGCGGATCATGAAGAGTTTGACCGTATCATGCGAGACGTGGCTGAAATCCTTGAATTGATGGAGCATGCGGAAGTTCGTCGTCTGATTACGGAAGATAAGGTGCGTCCAGATGGTCGGAAAGTCGATGAAATTCGCCCACTGGCTGCGGAAGTTGATTATCTTCCACGGGTGCATGGTTCAGGTCTCTTTACACGTGGGCAAACCCAAGCCTTGTCTGTCTTGACCTTGGCTCCAATGGGTGAAACCCAGATTGTGGATGGCCTAGATCCTGAATACAAAAAACGGTTTATGCACCACTACAATTTCCCACAATATTCTGTGGGGGAAACGGGGCGTTATGGTGCACCAGGTCGTCGTGAAATCGGGCACGGAGCCTTGGGTGAACGGGCCTTGGAGCAAGTCTTGCCAAGTCTTGAGGAATTCCCTTATGCCATTCGTTTGGTAGCGGAAGTTCTGGAATCCAATGGTTCGAGCTCCCAGGCTTCGATTACAGCGGGAACCTTGGCCTTGATGGCTGGTGGTGTCCCAATTAAAGCGCCAGTAGCTGGTATTGCCATGGGCTTGATTTCAGATGGGACCAACTACACGGTCTTGACAGATATCCAAGGTCTGGAAGACCACTTTGGAGACATGGACTTTAAGGTAGCTGGAACCCGTGAAGGAATTACCGCCTTGCAGATGGATATCAAGATTTCTGGAATCACCCCGGAAATTCTTGAAGAAGCTTTGGCCCAGGCTAAGAAGGCTCGCTTTGAGATTTTGGACGTCATTCATGAAGCTATTCCGGAAGTTCGTCCAGAGTTGGCACCAACTGCTCCGAAAATCGATACCATCCAAATTGATGTGGACAAAATCAAAGTGGTTATCGGTAAAGGTGGGGAAACCATCGACAAGATTATTGCGGAAACGGGCGTTAAGATTGATATTGACGAAGACGGTTTGGTTTCTATCTTCTCACCAGACCAAGCTGCTATTAACCGAACCAAGGAAATCATTGCTGATTTGGTTCGTGAAGCTAAGGTGGATGAAGTCTTTACTGGCGTAAAAGTAACCCGCATTGAGAAATTTGGAGCTTTTGTCAACCTCTTTGATAAGACAGATGCCTTGGTGCATATTTCAGAAATGGCTTGGACTCGCGTTAACAAGGTCGAAGATATTCTCGAAGTTGGGGATGAAGTAGATGTCAAGGTTATCAAGATTGATGATAAAGGTCGGGTGAATGCCTCTATGAAGGCTTTGTTCCCGAAACCCCAAGGAGTTGAGTAGGAAGGATCTCTATGATCAAAATCTATAATACCCTCAGTCGGCAACTGGAAGAGTTTCGTCCTCAAGTGGAGGGCAAGGTTTCCATGTACGTTTGTGGGCCAACGGTCTATAATTACATTCACATTGGAAATGCTCGGCCAGTTGTGGCTTTTGATACTATTCGTCGCTACCTCACCTATCGTGGTTATGAGGTGACCTACATTTCCAATTTTACGGATGTGGATGATAAGATCATCAACCGGGCTCTTGAGGAAGGTATCAGTCCGGAAGAAGTAGCTGATAAGTATATTGCGGCTTATTTGGAGGACACCCAGGCTTTGGGAATTCTTCCTGCTACTCAAAATCCACGGGTGATGGACTATATTCCGGAAATCATCGCATTTATCCAGGATTTGATTGCCAAAGAAATGGCTTATGAAAGCCAGGGGGACGTTTATTTCCGGGTTCGTAAATCCGAAGGTTATGGTCGGTTGGCCAATAAGTCCTTGGAGGATTTGGCTCAGGGAGCCAGTGGACGCCTAGGTTCAGAAGCGGATCGTAAGGAAGATCCTTTGGATTTTGCCTTGTGGAAGGCTGCTAAGGATGGAGAAATCTCTTGGGACAGCCCTTGGGGAGCAGGACGTCCTGGTTGGCATATTGAATGTTCGGTCATGTCAACGGAGCTTTTGGGGCCAACTTTGGATATCCATGGTGGTGGAAGTGACTTAGAGTTTCCCCACCATACCAATGAAATTGCCCAGTCTGAAGCTAAGACCGGTCAGACCTTCGTCCATTATTGGATGCACAATGCCTTTATTACCATTGATGACGAGAAAATGTCCAAATCTCTAGGGAACTTCCGAACTGTCCATGAGCTCTTGCAGACGGTTGATGGTCAGGTTCTACGGCTCTTCCTCAACAGTCAACACTACCGTCGTCCCATTAATTTCAGTGACAAGGCACTCTACGATGCCCAAGTCAATCTGAAGTATCTGAAAAACACTTACCTCAGCCCTCTCAAGGAGGCGGCTGACATTAGTCGTTTACCAGACTTTGTCCGGGATTTTGAGGCTGCGATGGACGATGACTTCAATACAGCCAATGCCTTGACCGTACTCTTTGACTTTGCCAAGTGGATCAATTCCGGTCATTATACGGAGGAGGTTCAAACCGTCTTTGGGCAGTTCCTTGCTATTTTTGGGTTGATTTTTCAAGAAGATATTTTAGAGGAAGAAATCGAAAAATGGATTGCCCAACGCCAAGAGGCGCGTGCAGCGAAAAACTTCCAAGAAGCCGATCGGATTCGGGACATGCTTGCCCAGCAAGGCATTCGCTTGTTGGACACCAAAGAGGGAGTGAGGTGGCAGCGTGACTGATGTCCGCCTGATTAACGGTCTTGCTCTGGCCTTTGATGGGGATGCAATCTACTCGGTCTATGTGCGCCAACACTTGATCTTGCAAGGAATGACCAAGCCCAACCGCCTCCACCATGTGGCCACCCACTATGTATCTGCTAAGGCTCAGGCTCAGTTGGTCCAAGTTCTCTTGGATCAGGAAATGCTGACGGAAGAAGAAGTTGCAATCTATAAACGAGGACGCAACGCCAATAGCCATACCAAGGCTAAAAATACAGATGTCGTCACCTACAGAATGTCGACGGGCTTTGAAGCCCTCCTGGGTTATCTTCACCTGACTGGCCAAATCGACCGGCTGGAAGAATTGATTCAATGGTGTATTCAAACCGTCGAACAAGAGCAGTAAAAGGAGAACCCTTATGAATATCGAAGAAATTCTTGCCGGCGATTTCTCAAGCATCGCAGGAACTTGGGAAAATGACTACGAAGACCGCTTGGTTTTTGATGAAAAGGGTCTAGTATCAGACACCTATCATGTTACCTTTACCAATGCTTTAGTAGAAGGGGGCTTCCTCAGCACCCAGTATGAGCCAATCCGTGCACTGGTTGGCGGTGCCTTAATTCGTTTTATCCCCAGCGGTGTAGACGCATCGAACCCAGATACCCAAGACCGCTCGAAGCATTTTAAAGACCGCATCTGGCTCAGCCAAAGCAATGGCGATTTGGCTTTTGCGCGTGAGTTTTATTATAAAGTGGATTAAGGCTCCTCAAAAATCAAATTGAACCGTTGTCAGGTCAGACAGTCTGAGATTCTAGTTGAAAAAACGAAGTTTTTGTCAACTTTGCCGTACTTAGATAAAACTTTCTTCGAAAGTTTTATCTACAAGCTCGAAACCTCTCCCAGAGATTTCGAGCTGTCCTCGGTTCACTTCCAAGGTTCATTTTTGATTTTTATTGAGTATCAGATGTAGAAACAACAGAGTATAAGGAGGGGCATAGCCCCTCCTTCCTCTATCAATCAAAGGAAAAAAGAATGGATACAACAGACAGAATTTACGGTCACCACGCTGTGGTGGAGGCCTTGGAAATGGGGACGGGGAACAAGCTCTACATCCAGGAAGATTTACGGGGCAAGAAGCTGGAGCGGGTCAAGGAGTTGGCCAGTGAGCACAAGGTGCCGATTTCTTGGACCAGTAAGAAAAAGTTAGATGAAATGAGCCAGAAGGGGGTTCATCAGGGCTTGGTCTTGCGGGTATCCGCCTATGCTTACCAGAGTCTTGAAGATGTGATGGCCAAGGCTGAAGGTCAGGAAAATCCTCTGATTCTGATTTTGGATAGCCTCACAGATCCTCATAATTTGGGTTCTATTTTGCGGACGGCGGATGCCATGGAGGTTACTGGGGTTATTATTCCCAAGCACCGGTCGGTTGGCATTACGCCAGTGGTAGCCAAGATTGCGACAGGGGCGCTGGAGCATGTCCCGGTGGCTCGGGTGACCAATCTGAGCCAGACCTTGGACAAGCTCAAAGAAGCCGGTTTCTGGGTTTTTGGAACCGATATGAATGGTACCCCTTCTAACAAATGGAATACTTCAGGAAAATTGGCTTTGATTATCGGGAATGAAGGTAAGGGGATCTCTCCCAACATTAAGAAGCAGGTGGATGAGATGATTACCATCCCAATGGGAGGCCATGTTCAAAGCCTGAATGCCAGTGTTGCCGCAGCCGTTTTGATGTACGAAGTCTATCGGAATAAAGTGTAAAGCCTATGAAGAAACAGATCTTACTCGTTGATGGATACAATATGATTGCCTCTTGGGAAAGCACAAAGAGCTATTTCAAACGCAATCAGCTAGACGCTGCCCGAAACCTCTTACTCAACCGCCTCAGCAATTATGCGAGTTTTGAAGGACTGGAGATTACCTGTGTCTTCGACGCCCAACATGTGCCCGGTATCCGCCAGCGTTACGATGAATTTCAGGTGGCGGTGATTTTCACGGAGGAAGATGAGACAGCGGACTCCTATATTGAAAGACTAGCAGCCCAGCTGAACACCGGGCGTAACCAAGTATCGGTTGCGACTAGTGACTTGAATGAACAGTGGACGGTCTTTGCCCAGGGAGCCTTGCGGGTTTCCGCTCGTGAATTGGAAAAACGAACAGCGGTGGTCAAGAAGGACCTGGACAAATTCGTTGACCAGGTGGATATTCAAACCCCACGGTTAACACCGTGGTCAGACCAAAATATGCAGACTTTGCAGGAGCTTCTTGGTCAAGTGGAGGATTAATCCCTGATTACTATAAAAAAATTCCCTCATTCATGCTTTGAATGAGGGAATTTTTTATGAATGTCTTACGGTATACTCTTTTATACTCGAAACAGTTCGAAATCTGAAATGAATTTTAATCCAGGAATTGGATTAAAATTTATAGGTAATGAAGCAAGCATCGCTTGCAATCAATCCGATGAAGATAGTTCAACAGGTCTGGGAGACCTGTTGAATATTATCGCTAAAGCGTGCAAGGCACGCAATCAAAGGGGTTCGGCGAAGAGGATTCACACATTTAGATTTTGAAATGTAATGAGTATTCGTTTATCTTTTATACTCTTTTAGTTTATCTTTTATTACTGTGTTAGCTCGTCTTGCCGTACTTTAGTACTGCCTGCGACTCGCTGCCTTGTACTAAAAGTAATACTCATTGGATTTTCAAATATACTAAGATTCGTTAAGTATAAACTAAAAGACTATAGCATTTGCAAATCGTTGATGATATCAATATGTGGGGAGACTAGTGGGTAAGTTTCTTCGTGTGTTGCTAAGTTTGTGACAACAGCTGTCAGATTGTCGAGTTCACAGAAGGAAGTGAAGTCATCTTTGCCAAATTTTGACTTGTCTAAAAGTAAATAGCGTTCGAGGGAGTGTTCTAGGGCTAAGTGTTGGGTATAGGCTTCAGTAATCGTCGAGGTCATAACCTGATTCGCTTTGACACCATTAGCAGAAAAAAACATTTTTGAAAAATGGAGATTTTCAAGACTCATATTGGTAATTTCTCCTATGAAGGATTCGGTTACCTGACGCAATTCTCTTCCTAGCAGAAAGACTTTGAAGTCTTCGGATTTCTTTTGGGAGAGCACTCGAAAGACAGGTAAACAGTTGGTGATGATGGTTAACTGTTTGTTTTGAATGGCTTCTGCTAAATAGGTGGTTGTCGTCCCAGGACCTAGAAAAATTCGGTCGCCATCCTCGATGAGAGAGGCTGCTCGCAGGGCAATGGCCTGCTTTGCTGCCTGATGCTGGATGTGCTTTTCTGAGTGGGAGTATTCGCGGTACTGGAAGGCGGTATTGGAACGAGCTCCTCCATGAATTCTGGTTAAAATTCCTAGTTCTTCCAATTCTCCCAAATCCCGTCGGACAGTCATATCTGTTACATTCAACATTTCGACAATTTGAGATGTTCGAATTGTTCCTTTTTGGTGGACTAAACGAGTTATTTTTTCCAATCTTTTTTGTTTTTTCATTTCTCCCCCCCCTTTTTTTTTTTATTTATTGTAACAAAAAACAACCAAAAATTCTGCTAATGATTGAATGAATAATAGGTAGGAACCTCATTCTGATGTTAGGTTCTTTTTATTTTGGCCAAACACAATATATTTTTTGTTTAAACAAACACAAAAACAAACAAAGATTGTTGACTTATTGTTCGAAAACGGTTACAATGTAAGTGAGCAAATATAAAGAATGTGAGGGTTAGGTGTATGAAGTTATATGTAGCCGCAGATTCCTATGGGGAACCTCTCAAAATCGCCATTGACGAGTATCTCAAAACACTGGGATACGAGTTGGTGACGGTGAGTCAAGGGGGAGATTTCGTAGATGAGACACTAGCTGTTGTTGCAGAGTTAAAGAAAGATCAGGAAGCCTTAGGGCTGGTTATTGATGCATATGGTGTTGGTCCTTTCATGGTGGCTACGAAATGCAAGGGAATTATTGCAGCGGTTGTTTCGGATGAACGTTCAGCTTATATGACTAGGGGGCATAACAATTCACGATTGCTGACGATTGGTGCAGAGATTGTGGGGGTTGGTTTGGCTAAGAACATTGTTAGAGGATTTGTTGAAGGATCTTATGATGGAGGGCGTCACCAGATTCGTGTGGATATGTTGAATAAAATGTGCTGAGGTGAAGTGAATGAAAATTGCAATCGGTTGTGACCATATTGTTACGGATGAAAAAATTGCAGTAGTGGATTATTTGAAGGAGAAGGGACATGAGGTTCTAGATGTTGGAGCCTATGACCACGTTCGAACTCATTATCCAATCTATGGCAAAAAAGTTGGTGAAGCAGTTGCGAGTGGACAGGTGGATGTCGGAATTTGTATTTGTGGAACAGGTATTGGAATTAACAATGCGGTCAATAAGGTTCCAGGTGTCCGTGGTGCGCTTGTTCGGGATATGACCTCTACAATTTATGCGAAAAAGGTCTTGAATGCCAATGTGATTGGGTTTGGTGGAAAAATTAGTGGTGAGTTCCTCATGTGTGACATCATTGATGCCTTCCTTGAAACGGAATATGAAGCAAGCCCTGAAAACCAAGCCTTGGTACACAAAATTTCTAGTATAGAATCTGAAAACCAGGAACAAAATAGTTCAAGCTTTTTCGAAGAATTTATTGAAAAATGGAATCGCGGAGAGTACCACGATTAGGTGGACAAAAGAATGCTAGTAGTGCCTCGAATCTTTCGATTGGAATATCCATAAATGAGAGAGTTTCAAGTTAGCCCAAGCTACCTGGGTGAACTCCTCCTTTAAAATAGCAGCAGGAAAAGGAGAGGATGTCTCCGTGTTCTGCCACAAATTGAACTGATGGGGAATGTGGTAAGAAACGGGGAGTATTCCTTTCACAGGGTGGAGCATTGCAGCTACAAATCTTAGTTGAAAAGGTGCAGTATAGCAAATAAAGTCACATTGGATGCACTAACGGACCATCGCGGAATCATTTCAACTTTGGTTTTTAATCCACGTGGAGCTTTGCGGGAAATGCTAGGCATAATGGTGTGGCTGAGCCCACCAGAGAACAACGAAGAAGTCATGTCGTCTTTAGGGCTTACTGAAACTCGGAGTTCCAAGGTGGATAGCGGATAGGGTGTCAGGTTGGGGTGACCATTATCAACTAGTAGCACAAAAGTCAGTAGATATCCTGCGAACTAATGTATTTGAGCCAATTTCACAGCAGGAAATAGCGCATAACCACACTGAAATATCTTGTGACTCAGTCTTTTTTCAAATGATATAGTCTTTTAGTTTGCTTTTAGTACAAGGCAGCGAGTCGCAGGCAGTACTAAAGTACGGCAAGACGAGCTAACACAGTAATAAAAGATAAACTAAAAGAGTATAACTCCGATGAATCTCAAGTTCCGTCACTGTTTTGCAGGAAGTATAGTATTAAAGAAAGCAATATCAAAACCAGTCCTCGCCAAACTAGGACTAATCAGCTGTCTCGATTACTACTTAAAACGACATGCCTTAAAAGTTAACTGAACCGCCGTGTGCCGAACGGCACGCACGGTGGTGTGAGAGGGACTATTTATTAGTCCCTACTCGATTAAAACTTTCGAAGAAAGTTTTAATCGAGTAGGGCAAGACGAACCAACACGGTTAATAGATTCACTAAAAGAGTATCTTTACCTTAGTGCTGGGGTTTCAGCGCAACTCTTCCAAGAAACACTGGTGTTTGCTCATCAGGCGGGTGCTAAGTTCAATCGTGTCCTATGTGGACGATCAACATGGGCTGGTGTTGTTTCGGTTTGTGTTGAAAAAGGAGAGGAAGCAGCTCGTGTATGGCTTCGGACAGAAGGGAGAGCCAATCTTGAAGCCTTAAATGAGAGTCTGACTTCCTCAGTGATTTCTATTTTTCAGAAAGTTCAGGTGACCTATGACTAATTTATTTGCCAAAGAAACGGTCTTTATATCTGAGGCATTGACACAAAATGATGTATTTGTGGAAGTTGCTCAAGCCTTATTAGAGCACGGACTTGTGACAGAAGAGTTTCTGTCCAACCTGGTAGAGCGAGAAAAACAGTATCCAACTGGACTTCCACTCGCACCGATTGATGAGCGGCTACCGAATGTTGCGATTCCGCACACAGAAAGTAGCTTTGTAAATCAAACGCGGATTGTTCCTGTAAAGCTGAAACATCCCCTCATCTTCCATAATATGATTGTTCCTGACGAAGAATTACAGGTTTCCTTTTTGTTTATGATCTTGAATCATGATGAATCGGAGCAATCTGGGCTATTAGCCCAGATTATGGATTTTGTGAATCGCCAAAATGTTGAGGATTTGGTGGAATTCTTTAGCTTTGAATCAGTAGAAGAAGTTTATCACTATTTAGAAAAGAATTTTTAAGGAGTACGGAAAATGATTAAAATATTAGCAGCTTGTGGAGCAGGTGTAAATTCTAGCCACCAAATTAAAAGTGCTTTAGAATCTGAAATGGCAAAACGTGGGTATCAAGTGACCTGTGATGCAGTCATGATTAAAGATATTAATGAAGAAATGATGTCTCGTTATGATATCTTCGCTCAAATTTCCAAAACTGACTTGGGATTCAATGTTGAAATTCCAGTGGTAGATGCAGGGGCGATCTTATATCGTATTCCAGCCATGGCAGAACCAGTATACAAAAAAATGGAGGAAGCGATTGCTTCCGTTGCGAAATAGGGAGATAACATATGAATGCAATTGTAGACTTAGCCAATCAGATATTCCAGCCAATTATTAATCTGGGTGCGGCCTCTTTGATGAGCATCATTTTGACCATTTTGGCACTTTGTTTTAAGGTGAAATTCTCTAAAGCCTTAGAGGGAGGTTTGAAACTGGGGATTGCCCTAACAGGTATTGGAGCGATTATCAATATCTTGTCTACTGCCTTCTCAGGTGCTATGACAGATTTCGTAGCGCGGACTGGTTTAGAGTTAACCATTACGGACGTGGGATGGGCTCCTCTGGCAACAATTACTTGGGGTTCCCCATTTACCCTCTACTTCCTATTGGTGATGGTCATCATCAACCTAATTATGTTGGCTATGAAAAAAACGAATACACTTGACGTTGATATCTTCGATATCTGGCACCTTTCAATTGTAGGTCTCTTTGCAATTTGGAGTGGAGCCAATCTATTCATTGCGACTGTATTGGTGGTTTTTATTGGTGTTTTGAAAATTCTCAACTCTGATTTGATGAAACCAACCTTTAATGATTTGTTGGGAGCTGGTCCAGAAAATCCAATGACCACAACTCATATGAACTTTATGATGAATCCTATCATCATGGTTTTCGATAAAATTTTTGATCTCCTATTCCCTTGGTTGGATAAATACGACTTCGATGCAGCTAGGTTGAATGCAAAAATAGGTTTCTGGGGTTCAAAATTTGCGATTGGTATTTATTTGGGAATCTTTGTAGGGCTTCTTGCTGGTCAAACTCCATCTGAAATTGTTTCTTTGGCCTTTGTTGCAGCGGTCTGCTTGGAATTGTTCTCTTTAATTGGTTCTTGGTTTATTGCAGCTGTAGAGCCTTTGTCACAGGGAATCACCGATTTCGCTTCTTCACGTCTTGCTGGTCGTACTCTAAATATCGGTTTGGATTGGCCTTTCCTTGCTGGTCGTGCGGAAATCTGGGCTGCTGCCAATGTTCTTGCCCCAATTATGTTACTTGAATCCATTATCTTACCAGGAAATAAACTCTTGCCACTTGCAGGAATTATTGCCATGGGAGTTACTCCAGCTCTGCTTGTCGTGACACGTGGTAAGTTGATTCGAATGATTGTTATCGGAGCTATTGAATTGCCACTCTTCTTGTGGTCAGGTACGATCATGGCACCATTTATTACTGAGACAGCAATGAAAGTTGGAGCCTTC
The DNA here is from genome assembly GCF_015686645.1 of Streptococcus sp. NLN76. NCBI lineage: Bacteria > Bacillati > Bacillota > Bacilli > Lactobacillales > Streptococcaceae > Streptococcus > Streptococcus sp. NLN76. The sequence continues at coordinate 24,132 of NZ_JADPMS010000004.1, forward strand.
CCAGAAGGAATTGAAGCTTCAGCAATGATTTCTCACACTACTATGGAAGGACCAATTGAAAAATTCTTGGCATTCTTTCTTGGTAAAGCTGCTGCTGGAGAAGGTACCTTTATGATTTTAGCTATCGGTAGTCTAGTAGTATACACCTTGCTCTTCTTCTGGTACCGTGGTGAAATGAAAAAACGGAACCAGGTCTACCTTGAAGCAGAAACAACAAATAGATGAATATGTAAAAACTCCACGTAAGGGCTCTCTTATGGGAGTTTTTACATAGTTTGTGCAAGGAAACAGAAATTAGACTTTCTGCAAAACAGTGACGGAACTTGAGATTCATCGGAGTTATAGTCTTTTAGTTTACTTTTAGTACAAGGCAGCAAGTCGTAGACAGTACTGAAGTACGGCAAGGCGAGCTAACACAGTAATAAAAGATAAACTAAAAGAGTATATCATTTGAAAAAAGACAGAATCATAGGATATTTCAGTGTGGTTATGCGATATTTCCTGCTGTGAAATTGGGTCAAATACTTTAGTTCTGAAGGAGGTCTATTGATTTTTATATAATTTCCAAATTAGCACTCTCAAAAATGCAAGTACTAACCTAAATCGAAGGAGGTCACCAGGAATCACCATCAAACGCAGTAGTGGAAACAATTAGGTTTGCCCACTGAAGGAAACTGGTCCAGGTTTGGTAGTAGATGAGCTTCCTCTTTTGATGGAAGTAATACTCATTACATTTCAAAATCTGAATGTGTGAATCCTCTTCTCCAAAACCTAAGTTCTGTCTTCATCAGATTGCCTTTTCAGATTTCGAACTGTTTCGAGTATAAGCTGCTACCACAGAACGATTCAACTCCAGGTCCAATGCTGTATCCATCGAATAAGTCGGATCTAAAGACAAGGCTGGCGGCTCAGGAAGGTGATGTAGCTTGCTCTGGAACGAATGTGGGCAAGGAGGTGTCGCATCAGATTAGCGATAGATATCCTTGTCCTCCAATGCAAGTAGCCTCTTGCTGGCTTTTAGAGCAAGGCACGACTTTGCCCTAAGCGTGGATGTCTGTTTCTAATAACCTTTCCTTAGTTAGGATACATGGAGTTGTTAAGTCGAAAAGAAGAAAGGGACAGGGTAGTAACCCTGATGTGATTTGAGAAAAGGATTGGAATAGGAATCTTTATGGAGATCCTAAAGTCATCAAGCATAGAGGGCTCCTTGCTGCCTTCCTTGAGTAGTTGATGTTAAATCAGTAGATTCTTTGTTATTTTAAATATTTGTGTTAGATTAGTTGTATTCAATCAGTTTTTGGACCTGTTATATGGTCCTAAATGAAGAAGGGCTGCTGTGTGATTCCAAACTTTTGGAAAATAGATTGTCTGTGGGGTATAAAAGGTAAGGGGATTTTTTCCTGGGTTAAGAAATAGGACTACTTTCCCCAAGGGCATCCGAGTTGAAAAAACTCATTGCGAGTATTGCACCGCCCTTTTAATGCATGAAGTTGTAAAGCTTATGGAGAAACAAATCTTACTTGTCAAGTGGAGGATTAAAGATGAAACGCTTATTGTCAACCTATGCTAGTGATATTGCAGCAATGAGCCCGCAGGATTTGAAACGGTCTATCAGGGCTAGTGAAGGTCGAATTGTGATGGGAGAGACGGTGGTCACAGCTGCTCCTTTGATTGCAGGTGTCAGCAATGCCGAGATGATGGCTGCTTTTAGCTGCGACCTGCTTGTTCTGAATGAACTGGATGTTTTTAAGCCAGAGATTGTCGGTTTCTATGATTGTCCCAATCCGATTGCGGAACTCAAACGCTTAACCGGGCGGCCAATTGGAATTAACTTGGAGCCTGTGGATGGCTCACAGGAGCTCTTGGAAAACCAAGTGGACCTGCCAGCCGGTCGTCTGGTTAGCTCCCAGAGTCTGCAACAAGCTCAAGAATTGGGCGTAGACTTTATTATGCTGACGGGCAACCCCGCAACGGGGGTTTCTCTGGCCGCTATTTCAGAGGCGATTGCCCTGACCAAACAGCACTTCTCAGGCTTGGTGTTCGCTGGGAAGATGCACGGCGCTGGACTGGGGGAAGCGGTTGTTGATGCTTCGGCACTCCTCGACTTTGTCCGCCTGGGAGCTGATGGGATCTTAGTACCGGCAGTTGGCACAGTTCCGGGCGTCCGTGAAGACCAGCTAGCACCGATCGTGGATCAGGTCAAAGCCCAAGGAGCCTTGGTCATTTCGACTATTGGAACCAGCCAGGAAAGTGCAGACAGCCAAACAGTCCGCGACTTTGCCCTCAGCAACAAACGTGTGGGCTCCGACATCCACCATATTGGGGATGGCTCCTATGGCCGCATGCCAGACCCAGAGAACATTCTGGCCCTTTCCCTAGCGGTTCGGGGGAAACGGCACACCTATTTCAAAATGGGGCAGTCTGTTAGAAGATAAAGCCACTTTGAATTTAAAAAAAGTAAGGAAAATATCTTGACGACTTTCGCCATATTTGATAGTATGGAATACGGTATTGTTTACCCCATTTGAAAGGCCCCGGAACCTTCCAAATAACTCGTGGACCGGAACATCCACACTGTAAACAAAAACGAGATTGACTATAGGAGAAATCATGAACAAAACTACATACATGGCTAAGCCAGGTGAAGTTGAACGCAAATGGTACGTTGTTGACGCAACTGATGTCCCACTTGGACGTCTTTCTGCAGTTGTTGCTTCTGTTCTTCGTGGTAAGAACAAACCAACTTTCACACCTCATACTGATACTGGTGACTTCGTTATCGTTATCAATGCTGAGAAAGTGAAATTGACTGGTAAAAAAGCAACAGACAAAATCTACTACACTCACTCATTGTACCCAGGTGGATTGAAATCGATCTCTGCTGGTGAGTTGCGTTCTAAGAATGCTGTTCGCTTGATTGAAAAATCCGTTAAAGGCATGCTTCCACACAACACACTTGGACGTGCTCAAGGTATGAAATTGAAAGTATTTGTTGGTAGCGAACACTCTCATGCTGCTCAACAACCAGAAGTTCTTGACATTTCAGGACTTATCTAAGGAAAGGAGCAGATGAAACTATGGCACAAGCACAATATGCAGGTACTGGTCGTCGTAAAAACGCTGTAGCGCGTGTACGTTTGGTTCCAGGTACTGGTAAAATCACAGTTAACAAAAAAGACGTTGAAGAGTACATCCCACACGCTGACCTACGTTTGGTCATCAACCAACCATTTGCAGTCACTGCAACTGCTGGTTCTTACGACGTATTCGTAAACGTTAACGGTGGTGGTTACGCAGGTCAAGCCGGAGCTATCCGTCACGGTATCGCTCGTGCGCTTCTTGAAGTAGACCCAGACTTCCGTCAAAGCTTGAAACGTGCTGGACTTCTTACACGTGACGCTCGTATGGTTGAACGTAAGAAACCAGGTCTTAAGAAAGCACGTAAAGCTTCACAATTCTCAAAACGTTAATTATCCGCGATATATCAACGTTTCGAAGCACTCAAGAGTTTACCTCATGGGTGCTTTTTTGGTGTTTTTTTTGAAAAATTCACCTCAAAATTTACCTTATTTTTACCTTATTGATTTAAGGGTAAACTCACCAACTGCCATAGGGATAACATTGGAAGTATTGACATAAATTTGAGTTGTTCCAATATCACTGTGAGTTAGTGCTTCTGAAATAGCTTCTAAACTCATTCCTGCTTGTTTATACTCTTTTAGTTTATCTTTTATTACTGTGTTAGCTCGTCTTGCCGTACTTTAGTACTGCCTGCGACTCGCTGCCTTGTACTAAAAGCAAACTAAAAGACTATAGCAAGTGTGGCTCCAGTGTGTCGCAGTTTATGAGGTGTGGCATGGGCTAACTCGGGATGTCGTTTTCGAACAGAATTTGGTTGGGTTCGTGAAATGAATGAAGGGGTTAAGCGTATTTACTCTGAGATGGAATCTGCTTTTCTTCATAAGCCTATATATTCAGAGCCTGGGAATAAAGTGGTTTTGACCTTGAAAAATAATATTGTCAGTCGACATCTTCGAACTCGAGATACTTTAGAAAGACACTTCATAGATTTTGAAAACTTTAATGCTGATGAGCAATTACTAGTCCATTACATGTACAATTCAGGAGAGAAGATGACGACAGCAAAGGCAATTGAACTGACAGGAAGAAGTCGTAAATTTATTGTCAAAACTTTGAAAAATTTACACGAGTTGGGTATTTTTGAATGGTTTTGATCAAGTAAAAATGACCGCAATCAATATTATCTTTTAGTTGATAAATGATGGAAAGCGAGCTACCATTAGTAAGTAGGAAACAGTAGGAAACAGTAGAACACAGAAAAACGAAGAAAAACTAAGAAAAATGCACTGAATTCAAATTCAAATCCAAAAATGCCAAACGCATCAAATCCAAAGAGGAACGTATCGTGTTGATAGGAACCGTGGATTTGATGTGTTTTGTTTTGTGTTTATGAATCACTATTTAAATGGGTGGAGGAAGTTAAGTGGATGGGCCATGTAGCAGCGTTTCTTTTTAAATTCTGAAAAGAAAGTTTCGCTGATGTAGTTGTAGAGTATCTCGATTGGTTCTTGATCTCCGAATAGAGAGATTTTCTTAATTTCTCGTTTTAAGAGTACTTGACCGGAGTTTCCATAGCCTTTAAAGATAATTGGAAAAATCAAGTGTTCCTGAGATTGAATTGTTGGGAAATCCTTTAGGTGCACTTCGAAGTCGGATAAGCGGATGTAGGGGAGTAAGCCACTTTTCTCCCATTTTGTTAGGGTCAGTTGGTGTTCAAAGGCAATGGCGCCTGTGTTGCCAGCTTCTTGATAGGTCAATTCGGATGTTGAGAGGTCACATGTAAACTTTGCAATTGGTTCATTACCGGGTGCTTTAATGTCAAATTCAATTTTTGAAAAATATTCGAAAGGAATGTCATCCCCCACCCCGATTTCTTCTAGGAAGAAATGGTTTAGTACTTGCCAGTCAGGTTTTTGAGTAGTTTCTAGGTTCTGGAGGTAGGTCTCAATTTCCTGGATGGATTGTTCGAGGAAGGCGTGGATATCGGGGATCGGTGGGATTGGGGCGGATTCTGAATGGGCTTTTTTGATGTCTAGGAGTTGGTTGACGGAATCATACAGTTCGGCTGGCAAGCAGTCTGTGACCAAGTCATTAAAGGGGACGGGTGGAATGGTGTGATACTTTTGGATCCACCGACATGCCAAGACAGGTCTAAGGGCATAGAAGTATTTTTTTGGTCTAACTGTATCGCCGCTGAGATATTTGGAGAGCTGAAGTTTCGCGGTGGATAAGTAGTGGTACATCATCCGTTTTTCGGAGAAGTGTCTTTCTAATAGCGGTGTTATCTCTTCTTGAAATTTGGATGAAAAATAAATAATAGGGGATTGGAGCCATTCGAATAAGGTGGGGTTGGATTTGGCTAAGAGCTTCAGGGCTTTATCGAGGTCCCAGCCATTCATGTCCCAGGTATCGTCGATGGGTAATTCGATGACATCTCTGCTTTGGGTGAGTTGCAGATAGTCCTGGGGCTTGCGTTTGTAAATAAAGCGGATGTCGAAGTCGCTGTCAGGTGATTCAAAACCCCAGGCACGGCTGCCGGATTCTACAGCCCACAGGATTTCGACTCCATAGGTTTGTTCGATTTCTTTGATTTTTTGAGGAACCAAAATCATCATTTCTGCTTGTGTTTTCATAGATTTTCTCCTTGAGGCTTGTCTGTCTTTATTGTAGCAGATTTGGATGGAGGGGCGTTATGGGATATCATCTCTAAGATATAGTAAAAAGTAGAAAAGTGCTTATCGCCAATTGGGGACGTTGATCACTTTTCTACTTTTTAAACACTCTATTTTCTTCTTTCAAGAACTGGGTGATGCTGTCCTTTAATTCTTCAAAATCTCCTTGAAAAGTAGCGATTTCAATCGTTTTTTCAAGTCCATCGTTAAACGAGAGGTTTGACTGAAAGTTATTCAGTGCAAGAAACATGTGTAATGCCATCATAGCCGTTCGTTTATTGGCATTATAGAATGGATGTTTTTTGATTAGATTTATCCAGATAATAGCAGCTTTGCTATAAATATCTGGATAAAGGACCTTTCCAAAGATTTCTTGCTTTGGTTGTTCAACAATCATTTGAAGGCTATTGATATCAGCAATGCCTACTGGTTCTTTAGGAGAATACTTCCCGATAACCATCACGTTAATTTTTATGATATCCTTGGTAGACAAGTATTTCATTTATTCACCAGTTCTTTCAATAATTCATCATATTGGTCCATGGCTTTTTCCAACTCTTTATCAAAGTCAAATTTGGGTTCAGCTTTTCGGATGATGATATTTTTTCCAGAAGTGACAAATTCGATCTCTTCACCGATTTCTGCTCCAAGTGCCTCTTTAATAGCATTTGGAATCGTTATCACAGTACTATTCCCTGTTTTGCGTAATAACACATTCATTAAATGTATTCACCTCCTAGTTTTGTACGTACATTATACCTTATATATACGATTTTTAAAAGTAAATACTTTGTAAAAATTTGTAGTAAAAGCAATTCTGCTTAAATACAATAGAATACTGAATTAACTTCAAAATTGGAATAGTCTGTATTATGCTATACTAGTCTTAAATTAACATATGTGTGAAAGGAGTAGGGTGATGGGGTCTCTAAAAATCAAACCGATTGAAAAAGAGGACATGCGTCAATTATGGCAGATTGGATTTGCGGTCGAAAATCCCGAATGGTCAAAGTGGAATGGTCCTTATTATGACGACTATAAGGCTTACACATTTGAGGAATTCTGCAATACCTTCTTTTTCTATAATGAAGGGAAATATAAACAGGGAATCTATGTGGATGATGTTTTAGTGGGGATGCTGTTTCGTTATTGGGAGGATGAGAAAACCCGCTGGTTAGAGATTGGGATTGTGATTTACGACGAGAACTATTGGGGGAAAGGGTTTGGCACGCAAGCTTTAAGGGAATGGATCTCCGATACTTTTGATACCTTTGACATGATTGAACATATCGGTTTAACCACTTGGTCTGGCAATGAACGAATGATGAAATCTAGTAAGAAGTTAGGTCTGAAACAAGAAGCCCGGATTCGCAAAGTCCGATACTGGCAAGGTGTGTATTATGATAGTGTTAAATATGGTGTTCTGCGAGAAGAATGGGGAGTGAGAAAGAACTCATTAAGTTGAAACAGAGTTCGTTACAAGTCTTTATTTCAAGTTGTAAGCTGAAACGATTTATCCCCAAATCGACCTGCTCTTTTATTTTCGTGCTCGGGCTCAAACAGTCTATTCCCAGACTGTTTGTAGCCACCTCCGGTCTAAAGGCATGTTGAATGCCTTTAGAGTTTACAGATGAAATGAACGCAGTTCATGTCAATGTTGATTAGGTTGTTCTCGGAGGTCAAAGAGTCAGGAATTGCCTCTTTGAGTCAATAAAAGCGAACAATTGTTATTTGCTTCGCAAATCCTATCTGATACCTCAAACAGCCTTTTAGCTGTTTGACCGAATCAACCACTGCGTCAAAGTTATTTCTTAACATCATTGTGAGGAGTGTATTTATCCTCACGCGCCTTTTTGAATCCCTTTGCACAGCTTAACTCCTGAAATCATGCAACTTAGAGTGCTTTCAGGGGTTATTATTTTGTACAACTAATTCTATATAGAAATTTCTTGACATGGCTGGTCTCTTGTGTTAAAGTATTTCTATATCGAAATAAAGAGGTGAGCAGATGGAAGAGTGGAAAGGTGGTTATCAAAACTTGCACATTCGTTTGTTAAACGGGCGTCTTTTTCAAAAATTATTAAGGAAAGAGAAAGAAGTTCGTTATCGAAGTGAGCAAGGAAAAATTTTATCAGTGCTCTGGCAGTGCGAGGATGGGAGGGCAACGGCTACGGATATTGCGCTCCAAACGGGTTTGGCCAATAATACCCTAACTTCGATGATTAAAAAGTTAGTGGAGCAGGGCTTGGTGGAAGTTCGGCCTTGTGCGAATGATAAACGGAAAAAGTATGTGATCTTAACGGAACTAGGATGGTCACAAAAGGAGATTGGTGACCGGGTCAGTCGTGAGTTGGGAAACATCTTTTACCAAGGCTTCTCTCAACAGGAAATCCGAGATTTTGAGGCTTACCAAGAGCGTATCCTGGCGAATTTAATGTCAACAGAAGTACAGGACATGAAAGGAACGGAGCAATGACAATGATTGGAATTACGGGAGTGACAGGTCATTTAGGGGCTATTGCGGCGAAGCTAGTAGCTGCTGCAGGACACAAGGCGATTCATCTAGCCAGGAGTCCAGAAAAAGCTTCTCATCTCCCAGGGGCAGAGATTCGAAAGGTTCAATATGCCAATAGACCGGAGGTTGTAGCAGCCTTAACCGGGATTGATACACTCTTGTTTGTATCGGCACGTGAGAGTGAGGATCGGGTTGCGGAGCATAAGGCTTTTTTAGATGCGGCTAAGGCTGCGGGTGTTCGGCACATTGTTTATACCTCCTTTTACGGGGCTGCTGAGGATGCTACCTTTACCTTGGCGCGGGATCATGCCCAGACCGAGCGGTTTATCAAAGATTTAGGTTTCACCTACACCTTCTTGCGGGACAATTTTTATTTAGAATTTTTCCGAGGTTTATTGGAGGAATATGGGGAAATTCGTGGTCCTGCGGGTCAAGGTCGAGTATCTGCGGTGGCACGTCAAGATACGGCAGAGGTTGCAGCTACAATCTTATTGAATGCCGATTCTTGGGCCAATCAAACCTTGAATCTAACGGGACCTGAAGACTTGTCCATGGAAGATGTCTTGCGTATTGGGGCAGAAGTCACTGGAGAGAACTACCAGTATATTGATGAAACCCTTGCGGAAGCCTACGAATCTCGTAAGCAATGGCCGGCGCAACAGTGGGAATATGATTCCTGGGTTTCGACCTATACTGCCATCGCAGCGGGAGAGCAAGCGGGTCTTTCTTCAGATGTAGTGCGTGTCTTAGGTCGTCCGCCTAAGTCTTTGAAAGAAGTTTGGTTGAAGGAGCTTTATGATTAAATATGAAGGGGTGGCCCTCTCTTACCAGGATAAGAATGTCTTAAAAGGTGTTGATTTGGAAATCCAGTCGGGGGAATTTATCGTTCTGGTAGGACCGTCAGGTTCAGGGAAAACAACCTTATTGAAGATGCTGAATCGTTTGCTAGAACCTAGTGACGGGAATATCTATCGGGAAGGCAAACGGATCAAAGATTTTGATGAGCGAGCTTTGCGCTTATCTACAGGGTATGTCCTGCAGCAAATTGCCCTCTTTCCCAATCTTACCGTTGCGGAAAATATTGCTCTCATTCCCAAAATGAAAGGTTGGACTGCAGAGGCAATTCGTCTTCGGACAGAAGAATTATTAGCTAGAGTGGGATTGCCGGCTGAAGTCTATGCGACTCGGATGCCAAGTGAATTATCTGGTGGGGAGCAGCAACGTGTGGGAATTGTCCGGGCCATGATTGGCGAACCGGAAGTTTTACTGATGGATGAACCCTTCTCGGCTTTAGATGCCATATCCAGGAAACAACTCCAGATTTTGATTAAGGAGCTGCATCAGGAGTTCGGGATGACAACCATTTTTGTAACCCATGATACCGATGAAGCCTTACTTCTGGGGGATCGCATTGCAGTACTAGAGGCTGGGTACATTCGCCAGTTTGCGACTCCAAAGATGATCTTAGAGGAGCCTGCTACGGATTTTGTAGCGGATTTGTTTGGAGGTGCTGCCTATGCTTGATTTGGTCACTACCTTTCAAGAGCGGTCTGCTGAGTGGGTGCAAGCCTTAGGGGAACACTTACAGCTCTCCCTTCTAGCCTTGCTTCTAGCGATTTTGCTCTCCCTTCCACTAGCTTTTGGTTTGAAAGAAAACAAGCGTTTATCGGCTCTTGTTTTGCAGCTTGCTGGGATTTTTCAGACCATTCCTTCCATGGCCTTGCTGGGGCTCTTTATCCCACTCATGGGAATTGGAACTCTTCCAGCTTTAACCGCCTTGGTCATCTATGCTCTGTTTCCGATTTTAGAAAATACAATAACAGGCTTAAATGGTGTTGATCCAAGTTTAGAAGAAGCTGGGCTAGCTTTTGGAATGACTAAGTGGGAGCGTCTGAAGACGTATCAGTTGCCTTTAGCCATGCCGGTTATCATGTCGGGAATTCGGACTTCAGGTGTGATGATTATCGGGACAGCAACGCTAGCGGCTCTGGTTGGTGCTGGAGGTCTGGGATCCTTTATTTTATTGGGGATTGATCGTCGAAATACCAGTCTCATCTTAATTGGGGCTCTATCAGCAGCTTTGTTGGCTATTCTTTTCAATCTATTGTTGAAGTGGATGGAGAAGGCTAAGTTAAGGACGATTGCGGCAGCCTTTGCAGCCCTTTTATTGGGAGTTGGAGTATCTTTGGGAACCACACTTCTTCCCAAACAGGAGGAGAAGACCCTAGTCATTGCGGGTAAACTCGGGCCTGAGCCTGAGATTCTGATGAATGCCTATAAACTTTTAATTGAAGAAAATTCAGAGCTACAAGTTGAGGTCAAACCCAATTTTGGAAAGACGGATTTTCTCTACCAGGCCTTAAAGAAAGGGGATATTGATATCTACCCTGAATTTACGGGGACGATCACGGGGAGTCTCTTGCGACCAGCACCAGAGTTGAGTCATGATCCGGAGCAGGTTTATGAGGCGGCGCGTGATGGGATTGCCAAACAGGATGGCTTGGCCCTTCTAAAACCCATGGCCTATCAGAACACTTATGCTATAGCAGTTCCCCGGGCCATTGCGGAGGAATATCAGCTGAAAACAATTTCAGATTTGAAGAGGGTAGAAGGGCGTCTTAAGGCTGGATTTACCTTAGAATTTAATGATCGGGAAGATGGAAATAAGGGTCTGCAATCCTTATATGGCTTAAATTTGGATGTTGTGACCATGGAGCCAGCTCTTCGTTACCAGGCGATTGAATCAGGGGATATTCAGATTACAGATGCTTATTCGACGGATGCAGAGTTGGCTCAGTATGACCTGGTTGTTCTTGAAGATGATAGGCAGCTTTTCCCTCCTTATCAAGGGGCTCCCCTCTTGCGTCAATCACTTTTGAAAGAATATCCTGAATTAGAGGGGATTCTGAATCAATTAGCTGGGAAAGTTACAGCAGATCAGATGAGTCGAATGAATTATGCAGTAGGCGTTGAAGGACGCGATGCCCGTAGTGTAGCTGAGGAATTCTTAAAAGAAGAAGGCTTACTCAAGGAGTGATTAGGTTTATTGAATTCGGTAGAGGTTGTTTAAACGGATTCGATTTATTTTTGAAGAAAGCATAGTAAAATCCTCAATCCCGTTGATGAAATAGAAGGGATTGAGGATTTTTTTACAGATTGAGTTAGTAGTGGTTTTGCAGGAATAAATATAGATGGTGGTGTCATCAACCTGATAGATAATGCGGTGTTCTTCTGAGATCCGTCGAGACCATTTTCCCGCTAAATCGTGTCGGAGCGGTTCAGGTTTGCCGATGCCTGTAAATGGGTGTCGGTCAATATTTTTTATCAATCGATTGATTTTTTTAATGGTCGCTTTATTTCCTTGTTCATACCAGTAAAAATAGTCATCCCAAGCTTCATCAGATCACGCTTTATTCATCGGCCACCTTCAATAATTCATGAGTTTGAAAGTCCCCTATTTGAAATTGGTGGTCACCTTTTCGAATTTTATTCATGAGATAATTGTTGGACTGGATACGTAAGGTTTCCTGCATACTATCATAGTCGCGCTTCGATAGAACGACAACGGTATCCTCAACATTTTTTGAAGTGACAATGAGTGGTTCGGCATCCTCGTTCACTTGACGCATATATTGTTTCAAATTTTGACGAAAGTTTGAATAAGTAACAGCTTCCATGACGTTCTCACCTCCTCGTTAATATTGTACGATATATTGTACCAAAAATCCTTGGTTGTTTTAAGCAAAAATAGAGAACAAAGTGTAGAATGGATTTAAGATTTAGGATATCACAATTGGTAGTGGATTGACGTCATATATGGAAATTATTTCTAGTTAATTAGAAATTAAATTTTAAAACAACCATTATTTCCAATTGATTGGAAATAATGGTTGTTTTTGGTATACTCTTAGAGAGGTGGTTCAATGAAATGGATAGATAGACCAGAATATGTCGCTTTTTTAAATCGGCATCGGGATCGACAGGTCATTAAGGTAATCAGTGGCGTAAGACGGGCTGGTAAGTCGGTTCTTTTTCAGCTTTTTCGGCAAGAGCTGATTCAGTCAGGTGTGGCGGAAAGTCAAATTCTAGTGATTAATTTTGAAGATCTTCGCTATTATGAATTGAGAAATTTTCAGGCTCTGAATCGGTATTTAGAGGAGCAGCTTCAAACTCCAGAAACCTACTATATTTTTTTAGATGAAATCGAGCATGTGGATCAGTTTGAGTTGGTTGCGGATAGCTTATTTATCAAGCCGAATGTTGATTTATATTTGACAGGTTCTAATGCTCGTTTCATGAGCAGTGATTTGGCAACGAACTTAACGGGTCGATATGTTCAGTTAGAAGTTCTCCCCCTATCCTTTTCAGAATATGTAGCTGGGCGGAGGGAGGAAGGTTTGTCGCAAAGTCAGCTGTTCAATGACTATTTGTTTAGTGCTTTTCCTTATTTGTTGCAAACAGAGAGTTACCGCGAGCGTATCGAGTACTTACAAGGTCTCTATTCCACGATCTTGTTGAATGATGTGTTGCCTAGGGCCGGTGCAGCTAGCCCAGATTTATTAGAACGTTTAGTACGGACGCTTCTCAGTAGCATGGGGAGTCCAATTTCTACGAATAAAATTCGGAATACCTTGGTTAGTCAAGGAGTCAAAGTATCCAATACCACCTTAGAAGGCTACCTGGATGCTTTGTTGGATTCCTTATTGTTCTACGCTGTCCCTCGGTTTGATGTCAAAGGGCGAACCCTTTTGCAAAGACTAGAGAAATTTTACTGCGTTGACCTTGGTTTTCGCCAATTGCTCCTACCAGATCACCAAGAAGATTTAGGGCATATGATTGAAACGATTGTTTATTTGGAATTAAGACGGCGTTTTTCTAAAGTATATGTCGGAAATATAGGTAAATACGAAGTGGATTTTATTGTTGTGACCGACACAGGAACTTATCAGTACTTTCAGGTGAGTCTGTCGACTCTAGATCCTGCGACACTTGAGCGTGAACTTCGTCCATTGCAAGCCATCAAGGACCAGTATCCTAAATATCTTCTAACATTGGATCAAATCCAGTCAGAAGCTAATTATGATGGGATTCAAAAGAAGGCGCTCCTGAATTGGTTATTAGAAGAGTCCTAGAGATTTGTAGAAAGGAAATCAAAAATGGATTTAGAACGCTATCATCAGTTGGCTTTGCAGAAGCAAAAAGAGCATCGAAAGTTCCTCGCGGGGCTTAAGAAAAAACCTCCTAAACAGTTAGATAAACTTAGCCAGGAAATTCATGCAGAAGTGTTTGAGGAGATTGATTGTATCCAGTGTGCCAACTGCTGTCGTCATTTAGGTCCTCTTTTGACAGAGGCAGACATCACGCGCATTTCCAAAACGTTTCGAATGAAATTATCTGCCTTTGAGGAGGCTTTTCTGCGCGTGGATGAAGATGGTGATAAGGTCTTTCAATCCATGCCCTGTCCGTTTATCGGCGAGGACAATCTCTGCTCTATCTACGATGTTCGTCCTAAAGCCTGCCGTGAATTTCCGCATACAGACCGTAAAAAGATTTATCAAATCAACCATCTTACCATCCAAAACACCCTCATCTGCCCAGCAGCCTATCTCTTTGTAGAAAAATTACAAGAACGGCTGAAATAATATCCATTCTATTTTAAAATCAGACCTCCTCTCAGCTATCCCGTAAAAGCTGAGGGGAGGTTTTGTATCTATTTTATTGGTGCGGTTTCAGAAATTTTCAAGGAAAATATCAAATTCAGGTAAAACTAAGTCAACATATCCACGTTGTGGCTGAAAGACAAGTCCTTTATCTATAAGTCTATACTTATATGTATTAATAAGGTTTTTATCCCATTTCGTTTCTTTAATCAGATCTGCTATCTTTGTTTCTGATTTGATTGCTTTTAAGAAGATTTCATCCTTCTCTGAAAGTCGTTGTTTGATTAGTCGATAGGCATTTTTTCCAAGCAAATATCGAAAATCTGGAATAATTTCATCGATATCGTTGATGGTTGTAGATTCTTTCTCATACATTAATTGACCTAGTAATTGAAAAGCATAGGCATATCCTTTGGTTTTCTCTGCAGCATAACCAGCAACAGAACGGTCGAGTGATAGATGTTTGATATAAGCCTCTTCGATATCATCAATGGTGAGAGGAGAGAGTTCAATTATATTTGAGCGTAGTAGGAAAGTTAAAATTTTATCGGTAATAACTTCATTAATATCTTCCGGAAGACCTGTTGAAACAATGCTAATAGGAAGGTCTTTACGGATAAGGAGCTGAAAAAGTGAGTACAACTCTCTAATACCATTAGAACTAGAAATTTCATCGATTAAAACGACAACTTTCCGATTAGCGTTTTGACAAATAGTCAATAGGTCAATTAATTGTTGTTGATTTGTAGTATTTTGAGACTGGACATTCTCAATGGTTAGTCCCAATACACTAAAGTTTTTAACTTGTATAGAATTGCTCAGTGTAATTTCTCTATTAACCTTATTGCTTAATTCTGCAATCAACTCGGACACAATGGAAGGGGTGTTAATCAGTGTGATGGGAATCCAGTGTTCAGGTAGTTCATGTTCTAACTTCGTGATAAAGGTGGTTTTTCCTGAACCTCGAACTCCTGTAATGATAGTAGATTGTGCATCGGAGTAAGGATTGTCGAGATTTTTTAACAGATTCTCAAATTCCTGGTTTCTGTTCAAAAAAACTTTAGGTGATTTACCAAATATAGTCGTGAATGGTGTCATAGCATCTCCTATATATTGGTATATACTTTTATATTTCCTTATATACTCGTATATACTTTTTATTTTCATTATACACTCGTATATACTTTTTGTCAAAATTTTCTTAAACTATTCCACAAATGTAAAAGGCCCCAGTAAATCTGAGGCCCTTATAGGAGATTATGATGTCCGTTCGCTCTGTGACACGGAGTGAGCTAGAGCGACGGATACCGAGCAAAGCGAGGTAAAAAACGCTCTGCGCTTTACCGCTCCCCAATAATCTCCCCGGCAAGTCAAACAATATCCGTTCCTAAACAAGTAAAAGGCCCCAGTAAATCTGAGGCCCTTATAGGAGATTATGATGTCCGCTCGCTCTGTGATACGGAGTGAGCTAGAGCAGCGGATACCGAGCAAAGCGAGGTAAAAAAGCGCTCTGCGCTTTACCGCTGCTCAATAATCTCCCCGGCAAGTCAACCAATATCCGTTCCTAAACAAGTAAAAGGCTCCAGTAATTCCGGAGCCTTTATAGGAGATTATTATGAAAAAGAAAAGTTTTAGGAGTCGTTGAGGTCTTCCTCAACTATGGAATAAGTATACCGTTCTTTCCTTAAACGAAACTTATAGTTTCGAAAAAATTATTCGTCTGTGAGTTGGTCGTGGGGATAGCGTTCGTAGAAGTGGACTTTTAGGAGGATGAGGCGTTCCAGATCACGGAAGATTTGCAGGAGCATAGAGCGGGATTCGAATTCTTCGCGACTCTTTGGGAGTGGCCGTTGGCGAAAGGCTTCTAAGTATTGGTCAATCCGATCAATCAGATGAACTGGGGTGGATTTGTCTTCCAACTGTTGGGCAGTATCTTTGAAGAGTTGGGCCAGAATCAGGCTCTCCTCCGCAGAAAAGTGGCAGTGGTTGATGTCCTCGACCATTTGTTGGAGGTAGTAACATTGTTCCAAGCGCATTTCAAAGTAATGCACTTCGTAGTCAGTTCGCTGGAAAAGTTGGTTGGATTGGTCACGGTAAACCAGCTCAAGGGCTGCTTGGATCTCCCTTTCCAATTGTTGGGTACGGAAAGTCTCCTCACTTGCCTCTCCGGTCGAGAGGATATGGTGGAAGCGCAGGAGTATGCCTTTGAAGAGGAGTTCGACCCGGTCCTTTGAGGCGATGATTTCTTTTTGGTGGGAAGGCATATAGACATTGGCCAAGAGAGCCAGGCTAACCCCGATTGCAAAAAGGCCGATTTCATTTAGGATGACGGGTAGGGCCAAGCTTCCGGTATCGAGGAGGTGAAAGACTCCAACTGTGGAGACGGATAAGCCGATGTCCCATTCGTATTTATAGGCCATGGGAATGTAGATAGCCATGGTTAGTCCAAAGGCCCAAATGTTAAGTCCGAATAGATTGAAACAGACAATAGCCGCAAGCATGGCTGAGGTCATACTTAAAACACGCCGTTTAGCGGTAAGGAGTGTTGAGCGTCGCGTATCTAATAAACTGAGCAAACCAATAATCCCCGCAGATGACGGATAGTTAAGCCCGAAAAAGGTGGCCAGTTGGACGGCTAACCAGATGACCAAGACAACTTTAACACTTTTTTGAAAAATGGACATGGGGCCTCCTTGATTTTTTCTAATTTTAGTGTATCATATACCTAACTTTAGTAGAGGTCCTGAGGGCTTGAGAATGAAGGAGAAACTATGAAAAAAGACTTTATCCATCAGCAAGAAGAAATTTCCTTTGTCAAAAACACCTTTACCCAATACCTGCAAGACAAATTAGAAATCGTTGAGGTGCAAGGTCCGATCTTGTCTCGTGTTGGGGACGGAATGCAGGACAACTTGTCTGGCATTGAGCATCCAGTAGAAGTGCATGTGAAGTTGATTCCAGAAGCAACTTATGAAGTGGTTCATTCTTTGGCTAAGTGGAAACGACACACCTTGGCTCGTTTTGGTTTTAATGAGGGAGAAGGTCTCTTTGTTCATATGAAGGCTCTGCGTCCGGATGAGGATTCCTTGGACCCAACTCATTCTGTCTATGTCGACCAGTGGGACTGGGAAAAGGTGATTCCAGATGGTCATCGGAATTTAGCTTATCTGAAGGATACAGTTGAAAAAATCTACAAGGCAATCCGTCTAACAGAATTGGCCGTAGAGGCCCGGTACGATATCGAAGCCATTTTGCCCAAACAGATTACCTTTGTGCATACAGAGGAGCTGGTCAACCTTTATCCCGACTTAAGTCCAAAAGAAAGAGAAAATGCGATTGCTAAGGAGTATGGGGCGGTCTTTCTGATTGGGATTGGAGGCGTGCTAGCGGATGGACAGCCGCATGACGGCCGCGCACCGGACTATGACGACTGGACAACGGAGACTGAGAATGGCTATAAGGGCTTGAATGGGGATATTCTGGTCTGGAATGATCAATTGGGTTCTGCCTTTGAACTCTCTTCCATGGGAATCCGGGTGGATGAAGATGCGCTCAAGCGCCAAGTGGCCATTACGGGTGATGAAGAGCGCTTAGAATTCGATTGGCATAAAACCCTGCTTCGTGGTTTCTTCCCACTATCAATTGGTGGAGGGATTGGTCAATCTCGTTTAGCCATGTTCCTCTTGCGGAAAAAACATATTGGAGAAGTTCAATCCAGTGTCTGGCCGCAAGATGTGTATGATAGCTTTGACAATATCCTCTAGAAGGATGGTGTATTTATGGAACGACATCCTGCTAAAGGCACTCGCATGGTTAAGTCCATGGGTTGGGAAAATGGCATCATGGAAGTTGAATATGTCAGCGGTCTGATTCATCAGTACCATGATGTCACGGAGGACCAATTCATTCGAGCGGGTACTGGAAATAGTGATAAAAAAGTCCGCCTGATTGGTAAAAGTCATCGCTTTACTCGGGTGGAGGAAAAAGAAGCGTAAAAAGGTCGAGTTTTCACACTCGGCCTTTTTTAAGAGGTCAGGTTTGGAAAAAGAGAATTACCAGGCGAAAGCATTGGTTGGTGCCAGCAAGGCTTCTAGGTAATCGCTGGCTGGGCAAAGGGTGACGGAGATACCGGCCATATCGAGGCTGCTCATGAATCGACCACTTTTAACGAGAGTTGGACGGAGTCCTTGGATGTCTAGCAGTTGGAGGAGATCATGCGTAAAGACCCCCATCTCTAATTCACTGGTAGTTCCTAAATTATTGATGAGCAGAACATAGGAATCTCCTGTTCTCCAATGAAAGTGAAGTCGGAGTTTGTTGAGAATCTCGTTGGCTAGTTGTTCTGAACTCTCAAATGGTTCCAGACGGTAGCCTTCTTCCCCATGGATACCAATTCCATAGGAAATATGATTTTCTGGTATTGTGAAAGTATTCCGTGTTTTTTCAAAAAGAGTGCTTGTTTTGGAGGCAAAACCAATGGTTGCAATTTGACTGGATAGAGTCAAGCCTAGGTTTTCAAGTTTTTGTAAGTTTGCCCCAGCTTGTGCCGCATGTCCCAGAATTTTATGAAGAAGGATGGTTCCCGCAAGTCCCCTACCTCTAATTTGGTATTTTTGTTTGCTTTCAATGGAGATGTCATCGTGGGAGAGGATGTAGGAAACTTGGTGTCCATCTTGCCGAGCTTCTTGGATGGCATTTCGGAATTCAAGAAGGTCAGCAGGGAAATTTTTGATAATGATAAAAACACCCTGTCCCTGGTCCAAGAAACGGATGGCTTCGAGAATTTCTGCCTTTTTGGGAGGTGTGAAGAGTTGTCCATAAAGAGCTCCTGTCAACATCCCGTCTCCGACATATCCCATGTGCGCAGGTTCATGCCCGGAACCACCACCGGATAGAATCGGGATGACGTGAGGGTTCCTCTCCTTCAGATAGACGAGGGGTAAGTGAGGGTGCTTGGTTAAGTGAGGGTGCAAGGCGAGGTTTGCCTCGACATAGGCTGGAATGGATTGGTCTGTTTGATTTTGGATAGAGGTCATAATCTTCTCCTATTTCAGTCCAGTGATTTCTGCTAAGATGTGGTCTGGATGGGGCTTGGGGATTTGGTGCTGGACCACTTGTTTGATGGTTTCGGCCAAGGCCCGGGCTTGATAGTTTTTGTGAAAATCAAGAAAGGATGGGTCCCCAACTAGACTAGGATGAGTAGGGTACTCATTGAGAATTTTTCCTACCATTAGTTGGCAATAGTTTATGAAGTAGGCATAAAAATTATTTTGACCTTGAATTTCAAAGGCTTTTTGGTAAAAGATTGCCTCCTCTTCAAGATAGTGAAACACTTCTTGGATGAGATGTCTCCCAGAAATGAAATCCAAATTGTCTGCGATTTGTTCTTTCAAGTCATTTTGGAAAATCCAATCGAGGAGTTGGTACTTATCCAGAAAATGGTTATAAAAAGTTTGCCGACGAATACCAGCTCGATCCATGATGGTTACAATGGATAGTTTATCAAAATCATTTTCTGCTAATAGCTCCTTAAAGGCTTTTGCGATGCGTTTTTTCGTAATCAGAGATGATGCCATAGGATACCTCGCTTCTTCCTACTATTATTCTAGCAAAGATCCTTTTCGTACAGGGACAGTTTTCTTGTTTTGTCCCTTATCTTTTTTGCATTTTAAAATTATAATAAAGGGGAGAAAATAAAGGAGGCTTAGCTGATGAAAAAAATTATCAATGATCCACGGGCAGTAGTAGAAGAGATGATTCAAGGCTTGGTAGCAGTTCATCCGGAGATTCTACACCGGCATGAAGACTTTCAAGTGTTAGTAAGGAGTGCGGAAAAATCAGGGCGTGTTGGATTGATTTCAGGAGGAGGCTCTGGTCATGAACCTTCGCATGCTGGTTTTGTTGGTCAAGGGATGTTGTCCGCTGCGGTTTGTGGGGCTGTCTTCACATCCCCAACTCCAGATCAAATTTTAGAAGCTATCAAAGCTGCGGATGAAGGTGCCGGCGTCTTTATGGTCATTAAAAACTACTCTGGTGATATTATGAATTTCGAAATGGCTCAAGAGCTAGCAGAAATGGAGGGAATCCAGGTTGCTAGTGTGGTAGTGGATGATGATATCGCTGTCGAAAATAGTCTATATACGCAGGGGCGTCGGGGAGTAGCTGGTACAATTCTGGTTCATAAAATTTTGGGCCATGCAGCTCGTCAAGGTCAGAGTTTGGAAGAAATCAAAGAACTAGCAGATCGAATTGTGCCCCAGATCAAAACCATTGGTTTAGCTTTATCGGGAGCAACGCTGCCAGAAGTAGGGAAACCAGGATTTGTTTTAGAGGATGATGAGTTTGAATACGGAGTCGGCATTCATGGAGAACCCGGTTATCGTAAGGAGAAGTTGAAACCATCAGCGGACTTGGCTCAAGAATTGGTTGAAAAGTTATTGGAAGATTTTCAAGCGGAAGCAGGGCAAGAATTTGCCTTATTGATCAATGGTCTAGGGTCAACCCCCTTGATGGAGCAGTATATTTTTGCCAATGATGTGATGAAGCTTTTGGAAGCCAAAGGGGTGCGTGTTCCCTTCCGTAAACTAGGAGATTATATGACTTCCTTGGACATGGCGGGTCTTTCGTTGACCTTGATGCGTCTTGAAAATGCACAAGATTTAGAGGCTTTGGTGAGTCCGGTTGAAACCATTGCTTGGTAAGGAGAATAGGATGCAAGTAGCAGATGCAAAAAAATGGATGCTTTTATTCAACGAAAAGATACAGGATAAGCAAGCTTTTCTAAGTGAACTGGATACACCCATTGGTGATGGAGATCACGGAGGTAATATGTCCAGGGGAATGGAGGCAGTGGTTGCCGAATTGGAAAGTCAAGATTTCGAGACAGCAGGCTCTCTCTTTAAAATGGTAGCCATGCAATTATTGTCTAAAGTTGGAGGAGCTTCAGGTCCTCTCTATGGCTCTGCCTTTCTAGGATTAAGTCAGAAAATTGATAGCGAAGATCTCAGAGTAGCACTAGAAGCTGCTTTGGCGAATATTCAAAAAAGAGGTCAGGCTCAGCTGGGGGATAAAACCATGGTTGATGTTTGGATTCCAGTCTTGGCAGATCTACAAGAGAATGCCTTGACCGTTCAAAAAATTGCAGACTATGTAGCAGCAACTAAGGATTTACAAGCTAAAAAAGGACGGGCTTCTTATGTTGGTGAGCGTTCCGTAGGTCATGTTGATCCAGGCTCCTATTCTTCAGGCCTTTTATTTGAAGCTATGCTTGAGGCGGAGGTAGGCTAATGACAGCTCTAGGAATTCTATTAGTGTCGCATTCGAATAAACTTGTTAACGGTTTGGCTGAACTGATTTCTCAAGTCACTTCGGATATCCCTTTTACCTATGTTGGTGGGACTTCTGAAGGAGAAATTGGAACTAGTTTTGAAACTGTTCTGGAAGCAGTTGAGCAAAATTCAGCTCAAAGACTCTTAGCCTTCTATGACTTGGGATCAGCTCGAATGAATTTAGAACTAGCAGCTGAAATGACCAGCAAAGATGTACAGATTCAGTCAGTACCAGTTGTTGAAGGCACATACACCGCAGCCGCTCTTTTACAAGCAGGTGCTAGTGAGGAAGAAATTCTAGCACAATTAGCGGATTTGAACATTCGAAAATAACTTAAAAGAAGCTAGGTAAAATATCCGTGATGATGTTCTGCCTAGCTTCTGTTTTTTGAAGTGTTCATTAAAACGAGTCGCAAAAGTCAGTGTGGTTTGGGTTTCGCTACCTGTTTGGACTCTATATCCAAGATAACGTTTATATCGACAATAAGCCTCCTCCTCATCTGTAACTGTATTTAGTAAAGGGGGGTAAAGAGAAAGTGAGGGTAAAATGAGTTTCTTGGGTATTAGCTAGATGCTTCTCCAATTAAAAGCGTATAATCATATTTGAGAGGAGGTCTGCCTATGAAATTTCTAGTAGCGATTGATTCTTTTAAAGGATCTGCAACGTCGATGCAATTGAATCAGGCCGCAAAGGCTGGGATTTTAGAGGTTTTACCAGATGCGGAAGTGGTAACAGTTCCCATAGCGGATGGAGGAGAGGGAACCTTGGACGCTTTGGCACAAGGGTTAGAAGGCTTTTGGGTTGAGGTTGAAACAGTTGATTTATTGGAGCGGCCAATTGTGGCTTCTTACTTTATGAGTGGGCAAACAGCCTATCTAGAGTCGGCGCGTGTTGTCGGAATCGATAAGATTATTCCGTCTTCAGAAACGGTGGAGCGTGCGACAAGTAGAGGCTTAGCGGCACTGTTTCGAGATGCTCTGTCACGGAGGTGTCAGGAGTTGGTCTTGACTCTTGGTGGCAGTGGTAGCTCGGATGGAGGGCGTGGGTTACTAAATGCCTTGACGGATGAAGAACGTAGAGCTCTTGCTCAGATCCGCTTGCGTGGCTTAACCGATGTTACCAATCCCTATGCTGGCTCTCAAGGATATGCCGTGGTTTTTGGACCACAAAAAGGTGCCAGTCCCAAGCAAGTAATGGCTATGGATTTGGCTGCTCAAGAGTTTGTCAATCAGATGAAACAGGAAACAGGGATTGACCTTCAAAAGATTCCGGGGACTGGAGCAGCAGGTGGTCTTGGTGGTGCCTTGGTGCTGCTAGGTGGAGAACTAGAAGCTGGTTATCCTTTTATTGCTGAAAAATTAGGCTTAACAAAAGCTGTTCAAGGAGCAAACTTGGTCATCACGGGAGAAGGTCGCTTGGATGGGCAGAGTTTGAATGGGAAACTGCCAATCGGTGTCGCACAAACAGCAAGAGAGGCAGGTGTTCCCGTTATCGTATTAGGCGGTAGTGTGGAAGAAGTAAAAGAATTTGAGGAGATTTTCCTGGCAACTTTTTCCATCCAGAGGGAAGTCCTTTCTTTAAATCAGGCTATGGAAACTGAACGCACCTTAGCAAATGTTCAATCCCTCGTTAAAAATATCATCGCCACCCGCTATCTCTTTTAAAAACAGAGACAAAAAGCCAACAAATCTGATGTAGTCCTACTTTCATAGACAGTACAAATACGTAACGTACTGTTTATGAAAGTAGGATTTTTATTATGTCTAGAAAAAGTAACGTTTCTTTTGAGAACAAGCTGAGAGCTGGAATAAAGAAGGGTTGTACAAAACTTTCAATCTTTTCCGCTTCATTACGGAAAAACCAGGTTTGTGTATCCGTTTACAGAGTTATTGGAAAGGTCTATAATCGAGGTAGAGTATAGAGACAGGAGTCTGTTATGAAGTCTTTGAAATTGGTGACGCTTGGGGGTGGGTCTTCCTATACCCCTGAATTGGTGGAAGGGATGATTCTGCGAGCAGCGGAAATTCCCATTCGTGAGTGGTGGTTTGTAGATGTGGAAGAGGGTGCTTGGAAGCAGGAGATTGTGGTCAATTTAGCACGTCGGATGGTCGTTAAGGCTGGTTTGGATTGGAAAATTCATGCGACCTTGGATCGGCGGCAGGCGCTCGAAGGGGCAGATTTCGTGACCTCCCAGTTTCGGGTGGGGCAGCTTGCAGCTCGTTACCTGGATGAGACCTTGCCGCTTTCTTATGGCATGATTGGGCAGGAGACCAATGGTGCTGGTGGGATCTTCAAGGCCTTCCGCACCATTGAGGCCTACAAGGGAATTGTTGCAGATATGAAGGAAATCTGCCCCGATGCCTGGCTCATTAATTTCACCAATCCAGCTGGGATGGTAACCGAAGCCATTCGGAATTATTTGGGGTGGGAAAGGGTGATTGGCCTCTGTAATATTCCCGTTGGTCAGAAGAAAAAGGCTGCCGAGGTCTTGGGGCTCGAGGAAAGGAAACTGATGACCCGGCATGTTGGTCTGAACCACTTTCATTTCCATGAAGTTTGGGATCAAGAGGGGCAGAATCGAACGGCCGAAGTTCTAGAAAAGCTTTACGGGGATGCTAAGCCTCAGCTGGCGGAAGCCGTTAAAAATATTACCAATCTAGAGTTTCCAATTGAACTCTTGCGAACCATTGGACAACTGCCTTGTGATTACCACCGTTATTATTTCTTGGAACAAGAAATGCTGGCAGATGCCTTAGACCAGTATCAAAAAGGGCAGGTACGGGCTCAGGTGGTGCAAGAGGTGGAAGAGCAGCTCTTTGAACTCTACCAGGATCCGGAATTAGCCGTTAAACCCAAACAGTTGGAGCAGAGAGGTGGGGCCTACTATAGTGATGTGGCCTGCCAGATTATCCAAGCCATTTATCAGGATAGTCGGGAAGAATTAACGGTGTCGACTGTTAATCGAGGGGTGATTCCTTATTTACCGGAACATTGTGTGGTTGAAGTTTCTTGCCTGATTACTGCTCAAGGGGCTATTCCCTTAGCCTGCCCACCGACCAAGGGATTGGTGAAGGGCTATTTAAAATTGATGAAAGAAATGGAGCTCGCAACAGTAGAGGCGGCTATGTCGGGCGATTACGAGCGAGCTTTGGAGGCCTTTGCCTTG
This sequence comes from Streptococcus sp. NLN76, assembly GCF_015686645.1. NCBI lineage: Bacteria > Bacillati > Bacillota > Bacilli > Lactobacillales > Streptococcaceae > Streptococcus > Streptococcus sp. NLN76. Next base: position 48,555 of record NZ_JADPMS010000004.1, read on the forward strand.
AATCCCCTGATTCCAAATGGCCAAGCTGCTGAGCGCTTGTTGCAAGATTTATTAGTGGCACATGAGGCTTACTTACCTCAGTTTGCGCCAGTAATTGCAGATATAAAAGAAAAGAGGCAACAATATGACTAAAGAATATATGTTTCCAGACCGTTTTCTATGGGGGTCTTCAACATCCGGTCCCCAAAGTGAAGGGATTGAACCTGGTGATGGGAAGGGGATGAGTAACTGGGACTACTGGTATTCTGTGGAGCCTGAACGCTTCCACGGGCAAATTGGACCAGAAAAAACATCAACTTTCTACAAGAATTTTGCCCAGGATTTGGATTTGCTTGTGGAAACAGGGCATACCGTTTTTCGTACTTCGATCCAGTGGTCCCGCTTGATTCCCCAAGGTCGTGGGGAGGTCAATCCACAGGCGGTTGAATTTTATCGCCAAGTTTTTCAAGGTGTTCGTGATAGGGGGATTCAGCTTTATGTGAATCTTTATCATTTTGATTTACCTTATGCTCTTCAGGAAGAAGGGGGATGGGAATCGAAAGAGATTGTTTGGGCTTATGAGGCTTATGCAAAGGCTTGTTTCCAGTTGTTTGATGACTTGGTCGATCGTTGGATTACCTTTAATGAGCCCATTGTCCCGGTAGAATGCGGTTATCTAGGGGACTATCATTACCCCGCCAAAGTGGACGCCAAGGCTGCAGTAGCCGTAGCCTACCATACGCAATTGGCTTCAGCTCTGGCAGTCCGGGCTTGCCATGAAAACAATCCAGAAAAGAAGATTGCTATTGTTTTGAATTTGACTCCGGCCTATGCCAAGAGTCAAGACCCAGAAGATTTAAAAGCTGCTCGTATTGCTGAGCTGTTTCAAACCAAGTCTTTCTTAGATCCATCTGTGAAGGGGCATTATCCAGAGGAGTTGGTGGACTTGATGGAGGAGTATGGTTTGACTCCAGAGGTCACCAAAGAGGAGTTGCAAATAATCGCGAATCATACAGTTGATTTCTTAGGTGTCAACTACTACCAACCCTTGCGGGTTCAGGCTCCTCTACTAGAGTATCAAGATGGGGATCTCCTTGTGCCGGATCATTTCTTTGCCCCATACGATATGCCAGGTAAAAAAATCAATCCACATCGTGGTTGGGAGATTTACGAACAGGGGCTATATGATATTGCCCTTAACCTGCGGGACAACTATGGAAATCTGGAATGGTTGGTAACGGAGAACGGCATGGGGGTCGAGGGGGAAGAGGTCTTCAAGGATCATGGTCGTATCCAAGATGCCTACCGTATCGACTTTGTCAAAGGGCATTTAAAAGAATTGCATCGTGGAATTGAGGAAGGGTCCAATTGCAAGGGCTACATGATGTGGACCTTTATTGATTGCTGGTCATGGTTGAATGCCTACAAAAATCGCTATGGGTTTGTCGAGTTGGATTATGAGAGTCAAGAACGAACAATCAAGAAATCGGGTCTGTGGTTTAAAGAAGTTAGCCAGGCCAATGGATTTCTAGAGGAGGAGTAACATGATCGGATTTGGTTTTTCCCTATATCCGGAAAACTATAGCTTGGAAGAGTGCCAAGCTTATATGGAGCTCTTAAAAGCTTACGGAGCTAAGCGTTTGTTTATGAGTCTCCTTCAATTAGAGGGAGTGGGTGCAGAACCGCTGGAGCATTACCGGCAGTTGATTGCGGTTGCATCAAATTTAGGCATAGAAGTGATCGCGGATGTCAGTCCTGGCTTTCTTGAGAGCAATGGCTGGCAAGGCCAGCTAATGGAAAGAGCGGCAGATTTAGGTTTGGCAGGGATTCGTCTGGATGAAGCCCTGCCCATTGAAGAAATTGTGGCGATGACTCATAATCCCTTTGGAATCAAGGTGGAACTGAATCTCTCTACGGATAAAAAATTGGTAACTCAGCTGTTGACAGAGGGAGCCAACATGGAATCTGTGATAGCCTGTCATAATTTCTACCCACATGCCTATACAGGTTTGTCCCAAAAACACTTCTTAGAAATGTCAGCCTTCTTTAAAGAGTATGGCATTCGTACAGCTGCCTTTGTTTCTGCCCAAACAGCTTCAGAAGGACCTTGGCCTTTACAGGAAGGCTTGCCAACGCTGGAAGAGCACCGTTTCCGTCCTTTGGCAGCTCAAATCGAATGGATTAAGGCAACAGGTCTCATAGATGATGTCTTGATTTCCAATCAGTTTGTGAGGCAGGAAGAATTGGAAGAAATTCGCCCTGTTCTTCATTCGAAAGTTGTCACGCTGGAAGTGCTCGGGAAACCCGATTTGACCGAACTGGAAAAGGAAATTATCGCTTTTGATCATATCTATCGTGGGGATATTTCAGACTACCTATTACGATCGACTCAGCCCCGTATTGTCTATGCCAAGGAGAGTCTCCCTCCTCGAAGCCAAATTTCTTATAAGGTAGAACGAGGGGACGTTTTAATGGATAATGACCTCTATGGTCGCTATAAAGGGGAATTACAGATTGCTCTTCGAGACTTTGAAGTTTCGCCCAAAGTGAACCGGGTAGGTCGTGTGTCAGATGCTTACTTGCCAATTCTAGAATTTATAAAACCTTGGCAGGAATTTCGCCTAATACTCAATGAAAATCAAAAATTAAACTAGGAAGTGAGCCGCAGACAGCTCGAAATCTCTGGGAGAGGTTTTGAGCTTGCTGATAATACTTTCGAAGAAAGTTTCAAATAAGTACGGCAAAGTTGACAAAAACTTCGTTTTTTCAACTAGAATCTCAGACAGTCTCCCAGACTGTCTGACCTGACAACGTTTAATACTCGAAACAGTTCGAAATCTGAAAAGGCAATCCGATGAAGACAGAACTGAGGGTTCGGCGAAGAGGATTAACACATTCAGATTTTGAAATGTAATGAGTATAAATTTGATTTTCAAAGATTATAGCCTTATCAGAGGCCGAAGAATTTCACTAAAGAAACGGAAAAAGGAAGGATTTTGGAAGCGGTGACAAATGGTATAATGTTTTCATAAGATAGTTATTTATGAATGCAAAAAGGAGGGATCATGCTTTCCAAAAAAGAAGTACGCCTCTTAGACCATCTTACCCAGAATCCGAGTCAGTATTACTCCAGCAAGGAGCTTGCTGAGCTTCTCGGGGTTAGTGATCGAACCGCCCGAAAGTATTTACAAAATTTGGCAACTTCCTTGGAGAATTCAGGAGGCAAGCTGGAATCGAAACAGGGGAAGGGTTATCAACTATTGATTGAAAGACCCTTGGAGTTTCAAGTCTTTTGGCAGGAAGAGTTGAGTCGCAGGAAACAGGGCTTGGATTTGAACCCTCTGGAAGAGGCTGAGGATCGCGAGCGCTACTTGCTTCATAAACTATTCTTCGAGGAAGGGGAGCTAGCCTTGGAGGATCTGCAACAGGAGCTGTTTATTGCTCGGACGACCCTTCAGACAATCGTAGCGGAAATTCGGAAACTGCTAGCGGCTTACCAGCTCAAGTTGGTGGTCCAAAAAGGGCGCGTGCGGGTTGAAGGCTCAGAGGTTTCTAGTCGGAATTTTATGATGGATTATTTCTTTGGTCAGGAGAGCCAGCACCTATCCTATGGTCTGGTGGAGAATGAGCTTTTAAAAGATATTTCTTTTTCGAGTTTACTGACCATCGTGATTGATCAGTGTCGGGCCGCAGGCCTTCGGATTTCAGATTTTGTGATGAAGAATTTGGTTCTCCATATCGCCTTACTCTTGCAACGGGTCAAGCAGGGAGCTAGTCTCAAGGATTTTCCCTTGGCCCCGCAGTTGGCATCTTCGCGTGAATTGGAAGTAGCCCAAAGGATTCTAAGTCGAGTGGAAGACCAGTTTGGGGTGGTGCTTGCTCCTGAAGAAGCCAACTATATCGCCCTTCATTTAAAGGTAAAATTGCCAGATGACCGCAATCAGTTCCATTCTGGACAAGAAAAATTACTAGCTCACCTGACCCAGGTTCTGGAGATTTTATCCCAAGAATCGGGTTTGAACCTGGTCCAAGATTCTCAACTGGTCAAGGGCATTCTAGCCCACTTGCAGCCCTTATTAACACGTTTGGAAAATGGGATGACCATGGGGAATCCGCTGCTTGAAACCATTCAAGCAGACTACCAAGAGGTTTTGGGATTGACCAAGAAGGCCTTTTCCAACTTACCAGAGTTACAAGGGTTTCAGGTATCCGATGATGAATGGGCCTATTTAACGCTTCACGTCCTGGCTGCTATTGAACGGTACCAAAGTGAAGATAAAACCCGGGTACTGGTGGTCTGTTCAACCGGTGTCGGTTCAGCTCTGATGCTCAAGAATCGTCTGGAAAAGGAATTTGCGAGGGATTTAGAGATTGTCGATGTTCTCTCTTATTATGAAATAACCGAGGATCGATTGGAAGGAATCGACTTGATTGTTTCTTCTGTCAGCCTGTCAAACCTGGTTTTTCTAACACCAGTTGTAACGGTCTCTGTATTTTTATCCGATCAAGACATTAAAAAAATTCGGAGTCAGCTCCAGCGGGTCAGTCTGCCAAGTCGAGAGTCAGGGAAGCATCGCTGGTTGACCTTGTCCCAAGCCCGCTTGATTGCTACGAGTCTTTTTTCACCGGATCGCTTCCTGGTTTTCGACACAGCTGATCGTGATTTTATCCTAGAAGAATTAATTGCCAGCTTGGACGAGGGCTTTAAGAAAAAAGAATTGAAGGAATTCAAAGAGCAGGTGGACTTGAGGGAGAGTTACAGTTCGGTGGTTTTTGGGGAAGCTTTAGCTTTTCCTCATCCGGCCAAACCTTTGAGCTATACAGAGCAAGTCGCAGTTGCCGTGGTGCGGGACAAGGTGGAGTGGGAAGCTGGTAAAGGCGTGTCCTTTGTCTTCTTGCTGTCACCTTCGACCGGTCCGAATCCTAACTTTAAATATGTATCCCCATCCTTGGTGGGCTTTGTCCAAGATCCGACTCTCCAGGAAAAACTCTTGGCGGATCCAACATATGAACAATTATTAGAAATTATGATTCCCTTGATACAAGCACAGGGGTAGAAGGAGACAACTATGAAAAACATTATGTTAGCTTGCAACGCAGGAATGTCAACCAGCATGTTGGTAACCAAAATGCAGAAAGCTGCTGAAGACAAGGGCATAGAAGCAAGCATCTGGGCAGTTCCTGTTTCAGAAGCGGATAATGAAGTACAAGATAAAGCCATCGATGTCATCTTATTGGGACCACAAGTTAAATTCCTCCTCAATGACTTCAAGGATAAATTTGAACCTAACATTAAAGTTGATGCCATCAATATGATGGACTACGGAGTGATGAACGGTGAGAAAGTCTTGGATGCTGCACTGGCTCTAATGGAGGACTAGGATGGATACAGGTCAACACTTAGAAGCAATCATGGGGCTAATCATGTATGGTGGCGAGGCCAAAGGTTACGCTGTGCAAGCTATACAGGCAGCCAAAAAGAAAGAATTTGAGGAAGCGGACCGCCTCTTAGAAGAGGCAACTAAATCCCTCAATGTTGCCCATAATTCACAAACGGATCTCTTGGCCAAAGAAGCAGGTGGTCAAAACATGGAGCTAACTCTCCTCATGGTCCATGGACAGGATCACTTGATGACCGCTCTAACCTTTATTGATCTGGCCAAAGAATTTGTAGATGTCTATAAACACATGGCTTTACCTAGTTAAATGTCAAATCAAAATACTTGTAATACTCAATGAAAATCAAAAATTAAACTGACAACGGTAAAATTTGATTTTCAAAGAGTATAAAATTTCAAAAAGATGACTAGGAAAACCGCTGTAGGTAGTACAACAGGTCTGGGGGACCTGTTGTATATGATCGCTGAAGTTTGATATAGTCTTTTAGTTTGCTTTTAGTACAAGGCAGCGAGTCGCAGACAGTACTGAAGTACGGCAAGACGAGCTAACACAGTAATAAAAGATAAACTAAAAGAGTATAACGTCAGATCTTGAAATTTAATAAGTATAGAAGGAGACGTAAATGAAGGTCACAACAGTTGGGAAAGTACCAATAGATCAGGTATTTGAGGTAGTCCTCCAATCCTTAGAGGATGATTATCAAGAAAATACAGGAAAAGTGCTGGAACCCCATGAACGAACTGCGGGTTTAAGTTACGTCAAACGTTTCGGAGATAAGAACCAACATACCGTCGGGGTCAAGATCTTGAACTTGGAGCAACCCAATCTGTATAAGGTCCATTTCCAATCCAATCGGGGAGATGAATTCATTACCTATGAATTTCAAGCCCTTAGTGAGGAAGAAACCCAGCTGAGCTACGCTTATGACTTCGTAGCTAGAGACTGGTTTGGCAAGGCCAATCATTTCCTGATGTCCAAACTGCTGACCAAAAGCCTGGAGCGACAGTTTGACGCCCAACTCCAGGCCCTCATTCGACATGCACAAGAAAAACAAGAATAGGAGGTTGACTTCATGTCCAACTTTACAGAAAAGTTCATGGAAATAGCCGGTAAAATTGGTTCTCAGCGCCATCTGATTGCCATCCGGGATTCCTTTATCTCCACCATGCCCATTACGATGGCGGGAGCCGTAGCCGTTCTTTTAAACGTGTTCCTACGCGACCTGCCAACCAACCTTGGCTGGACCGGTTTTGTTGAGGCTGTCCAGCCCATCATTGATATCAATGGTTATGTTTACTTCGGAACCATTGGGATCATGGCCTTGATTTTTGCCTTTAGTTTTGGTTATCATCTTTCCCAAATGTATAAGGTAAATCCTCTGGCCGGTGGTTTGATTTCCTTTGCGTCCTTTGTCGCAACCATTCCACAGAGCCTAATCATCTCCACCCCCTTGGAAGGGATTGATAAGGCTGCTCTTGCTGGGCTGGAAAAAATCGGCCTTACTCTGACAACAGTGGATGGGCTAACGAGCCTTGAAACCAGCCAATGGGGAGCCATCGCCCTCAAATACGGTGGTGCTACAGGTCTCTTCTCCGCACTTGTAATCGGCTTCTTGGCTACTTGGGTCTATGCGATCTTGGTGAAACACAATGTTGTGATTAAATTGCCAGACACTGTTCCACCAGCTGTTAATAAAGCTTTTGCGGCAATTATCCCTGGAACAGTTGCGATTTATGTATCTTCTATCCTAGCTTACGGAGTCTTCGCCCTTACTGGTCAATCCTTGAGCGATGTGGTATCTACCTATATTCAAATTCCATTACTTGGCCTTTCTCAAGGACTTGGATCCGTTATTTTGGTCACCTTCTTGGTGCAACTCTTCTGGTTCTTTGGGCTACACGGGCACAATGTCTTGGCTCCTGTTATGGAAGGTATCTACAGCGTTGCTCTGAATGAAAACACAGCTGTTTACAATGCGACCCAAAGTACAGCCGACCTCCCATGGCTTTGGACACGGGGCTCCTTTGATGCCTATGCTCAAATGGGTGGATCTGGGGTTACCCTAGCCTTGATCATTGCCATCTTCCTATTCTCTAAACGGGAAGAATACAAGGTTGTGGCGAAACTTTCTGCTCCAATGGGAGTCTTCAATATCAATGAACCAATGATTTTCGGGATCCCAATGGTTCTCAATCCCCTCTTTGTTATCCCATGGTTGATCGTGCCACCCATCTGTGCAACGATCGCCTACCTCGCAACAGCCTCCGGCTTGATTCCACCTGTCTTTGCTGCGGTACCATGGATTACCCCTCCGGGACTCTATGCCTACCTCGCAACCGGTGGTTCCGTCATGGCCGCTGTCGTATCCCTTTTTAACCTTCTGGTAGCATTCCTTATTTGGACCCCATTTGTCATTGCGTCGAATAAGGTGGAGGCGGGTGACCAGTAATGTTCTGAATACTCTTTGAATTTCAAAATCTGACGTTGTCAATCCTCCTTGATGAACTTCAGTTCAACCGTCGTCGGATTTCCTAGTCATTTTTTTGAAATTCTTCGATTATTCTTATTTGAAGTTATTATGAGTAAGAACCGATATCCTTTTTTACTGGCCTTGGGGACTTTCCTGATTGCGATTAGTCCTCTTTATGGCAATCCTTATTTCAACATTATCTCCGGACTTGTTCTAATTCTGCTGAGTGTAGGTTTGAGCAAGCGCAAATAACACAAAAGCAGCTTGCTAGAAAAAATAGCGAGCTGCTTTTGTGTTATCTATAAATTTAGTTGGGATTGGAGTGCTTTGGTGAGAACTTCAGAGTAATTGATTCCCTCTCGATCAGCTAGTTTGGTAAGCCATTCGGGGACTGTTACATTTTTCCGGATGGCTTTATTATTTTTTATAAAAGGTGTTGGATCTGCTTGAATGAGGGTAACAAATCCATCAGGAGCTTCTAGAGTATCAAGATCAACCCTTTCTGGTAATGTCATTTCTTCATCTAAATAGAGAGCTAGGGTACTTTCAAGAAACTCACGAGCATGCTTCATGGCTTCTTCAAGATTGTGTCCTTGCGTTCCCCCACCAAATCCTGGGAATTCTACCCAATACCCTTGATTTTCTTTATGAAAGATGGCTGGATATGTTTTTAACATGGTGACCTCCAAAATCTTAAGAGACTAGGGGCTTTTACTTCAGCCCCAAATCTTTTAGGATTTTCTTTTCAAGTCCATTCCCAAGGTCCCTATTTCCGTGAACTGGGATGGTGACAATCTTTGAAAATCCTTCTTTTTTGAAATGGTGATGGCTCCCATCGACGCGGACTTCTTTCCAACCGTTTCGAATAGCAAGCTTCATCATTTCCTTTCCTGTAAGTGGCATTGAACTTTTACCTCCTTACAAAGTATATTGTATGCGCATTATGCGCGTTTGTCAATGAAAAGGATGTTTTAAAGAACAAAAATTGCAGTAAAAGACACTGATTTGAGACGGCTAGAAAGCGATTTCAGCAATCTAATTACATTTGAGTAGGGACTGTTATCGTTTGTATTCTTTATAGTTTGTTAATTTATCTTTTATTATTGTGTTAGCTAGTCTTGCCGATAAAACTTCTCCGAAAGTTTTATCGGCAAGCTCAAAATCTCTCTCAGAGATTTTGAGCTGTCCCCGATTCGCTGGCCTCTGCTAAAAGCAAACTAAAGGACTATTCTGCGTAAAAGGGATTATACGAACTAAAATAATAAAGGGTCTGGGAGAAAAGTACCAGCCTCTAACTTTTATTTTACAAAAATTCTTTGACGCAGTGGTTGATTTGGTCAAACAGCTAAAAGGCTGTTTGAGGTAACAGATAGGAGAGCGAAGCAAATAACAATCGTTCGCCTTTTATGGAGAGAACTTTTCATGTTCTCTTATCCAGAAACTCAAAGAGTCAATCCCTGACTCTTTGACATCCAAAAACAGACTCATTAACTTTGATAGGAACTTTGTTCTTTCCATCTATAAACTCTAAAGGCATTTAACATGCCTGGGAGATTCAAACTGTCTGGGAAGATACTGTTTGAACCCGAGCCTAACAATAAAATAGCGAGGTTGGTTTGGGGAGAAACCGTTTCAGCTTCCAACTTGAAATAAGGACTTGTAACGAACTCTTTTTTATCCAAGGGAGTTCTTTCCCACTCCTCTCATCAAATTGAAGAGTAATAGTAAGGGAGTTCTATTTCTGTACACAACTGGGGAACAGTCATTCCTTCACTGTCATCGGCAATCTCACAATAAAGCAACTGCCTTGTCCGACTTGGGATTCTACTTGAATGCTTCCTCCGTGTTGGTGGACGATTTGGCGAACGAGGGAAAGGCCGAGACCAATTCCTTGATCTTGATTTTTATTCCGATCTTGGGAGATTTGGTAAAATTTTTCCCAGATGTGGTCGAGTTGGTCGGCTGGAATTCCGGATCCGTTGTCGCTGATGCGCAGGGTTGCGGTGGCCTCGTCTGTCTCCAATTGAATATGAATCCAGTCTGTTGTGAATTTTCGGGCATTGGAGAGGAGGTTATCCAACAAGCGTTGCAGCTGAGTAATGTGGCCTTGAAGCTGGATGTTTTCTTGGATATCCACTTCAACTTTGATGCCTTCTGTTTCCAACAGACGGCGAAAGTCGGTGGCTTTCTCTCCAACTAATTTCGAGAAGTTGAGTGCTTGAAAGTCGACAATTCCACCTTCTTCTAAGCGAGCCAGTTCTAGAATTTGTTCCACTAAATTCTTCATTTGTAGGGCTTGGCGGTGGGTAATCGCATGTGACTCCTGGGCTTCGTCAAGGGTCTGAGCGTAGTCTCGTCCGTATTGGCTTTCCGAAAGGATAACCGTTAGCGGAGTGCGCAGCTCGTGGGAGACATCATTGGTTAGCTGGCGTTCGCGCTGAAAGGTACTTTCAATCGTTTCCAGCATATGATTAATGGTTGCCGCCAATTGTGTGAGCTCGTTCTTTTGTTGGCTTTGAGGAATTCTTTGGGAAAAATCCTGGCTGAGTCGAATGCGATCGGCTGTTTGGCCAATGGCCTCAACAGGTCGGAAGGCGGCTTTTAAGATGCGATAGCCTCCCCAACTGACGATGGCTATCAAAAATGGTGCAATGCCGGCAAGGGTTAGGAGAAACAATTGCAATTCGGGATTGCTATTGGCTTGGCTTGTGACAGCTCTGAGCCAGTGGGTGCTTCCAGGGATTTTTGTGTCAACGTAATAGTAGTCATGATTGTTTCCGCTTGTTTCTCGTACTTGTCCATTTGAGAAAGGGAGGCTACTATCGAAGTCACTAGGGAAGAAAGATTGAAGGGTTTGATTCTGCTCATTATAGATGGAGTAGTAGATACCATCGTCAAAGCCTTCCAGTTCATCTTCGTCTTCTGCTAGGTATTGGGCTGTTTCAATCGCTTCTTCTTGCAAGAAGTTTTGATCAACAGAGGTGGCTAGAGAATTGGTGAGGAGTAGGGCAAGTCCTAAAAAGCCTAGTAGAATAAGGAGAATAAAACTGGAGTACCAGGTATTAACCCTGCGAATGATAGAGGAATCGGATCTTTTGAATAGGGATTTAAAGGATGACATAACCAAGACCTCTTTTGGTTTGAATCAAGGAATCCTTAGAGGATTCTTGGAGTTTGCGGCGGATATTCTTAATCAGCACCTCAATATTGTTTGAATCGCCTTCGTAGTCGAAATCCCAAACGTGTTCGCGGATCCGATCACGAGAGAGGACTTGGCCTCGGTGAGTCATAAGATAAGCGAGAATCTCGTATTCCTTGGCAGTTAGGGGAATCAGCTGATCAGCCTTCCAGACTTGCTGGCTGGTTAAGTCCAGGCGGACGTGATCAATTTCAATGAGGGAAGAAGTGACATTGGCTTGTTCACGCCGAGTGATGGCCCGAAGGCGAGCCAGGAGTTCAGGGAATTCGAAGGGCTTGACGAGATAATCATCAGCTCCTAAGTCAAGTCCCCGAACCTTGTCCTCAAGGCTGTCTTTAGCGGTCAGAAAGAGGACAGGCGTTTGTTTTCCTTGATGGCGGAGGGTTTGAACAAGGCTAAAGCCATCCATGCGAGGCATCATGACGTCCACTACTAAAGCATCGTAATTCGTGGTTGCCAAATAATCCAAGGCTTCTTCTCCGTCAAAAGCGGCATCAACGCTGTAGGCCTGAGTCTTGAGTAGCTTGACTAAGCTACGATTTAAGTCTAATTCATCTTCAACGATTAGTAGTTTCATCATGTCCTCTTTTCTTTTTCTTCAGTATATAGTCTTTTAGTACAAGGCAGCGAGTCGTAGACAGTACTGAAGTACGGCAAGACGAGCTAACACAGTAATAAAAGATAAACTAAAAGAGTATATCAAAAAGACCATATCAAAAAGACCAGGGGATAAAGCCTAGTCTTTCTGTGATTTGCACTCTTTTGTGAATCTAAGTAGAAACTTGTTCTCAATCCCTAATAATCGCTTGGAGCTTCCGTGAGGCTTAGGGTCTTAGCATCTACCAGGATTTCTTGGAAGGTATCCTCATTTAGGATTTCAGCTTGATAGGTTACAGACTTGCTTGTGTTCTCAAGGCTGATATCTAAGATTTTTGCGGAAGGGTATTCTTTTAGGAGAGCTTTTTCGACATCGGCGATACTTTTTTCAGGTTGGGATTTCAGTTTCTCATCTGCCTCTAGTGGCTCTTCTGATTTGCGGATAACTTTTCCACTATCAGCATGGAGTTCTAATTCGATTTCCTTATCCTTGGTTTCAATACGGACTTCGTAAATAACTTGTTTGTTATCACGATCTAAACTCATGTCTGTGACGGTTCCTGAACCTACTTCTTTGAGAGCCGCTTTAGTCGCTGCTTCAAAGTTTAGTTTGGGATTCAAGGCTTTGATTTCTTGCAAGACCTGCTCGCGAACTTGTCCCTCATCCCAATCTTCATCATCTTCCCAGTCCCAATCCCAATCAAATTGATTTTCCATCGCTTGGACCGTCTCGATGACTGTTGGAGCATTTCCAGTGGCATAGATTGTCGCCGCTCCTGCAGCTCCAGTTCCCAGTACAAGGGCCGAAGTCAGTAGCAACCATTTATTTTTCAAGATTGTTTTCATAAAATTTTTCCTCTTTTCATTTGTTCTGCTGTTAGTATAAAGGAGAAAAATGAAGAGAAAATGAAGAACGGCTCATAAATGCAAAAAAAATTAAAAATCGTAAAGGGTCATGTGTTTCAAAAAATCACGGAATCTTGGAAGGGTTAGCTCTAGATAACCTCTTTTACTTGGATGAACAACCCCTTTTCGAATGAGTCTCTCCCTGTAGACAGAAAATTTATTGGCAGAGAATTCGAGCTGGTCACGGAGCTGGCTGACCGGTACTTCATTTCTGGGACTATCCAGAAATGCTTTTAGAACATCTCTATCTAAGTCTGATAGTTCGGACCAGATTTTATTGTAGACATATTCTTGTAAATAGTCATCGAAAGCGTCTAGTAACTCAACAAGAGCTTTTTCCTTCTCATTCCATTTTAGATATCCCAATACTTGGAAGGCAAAGGGGAAGCCCCTGGTTAGCCTACTCATTTCGATAGCTTCTTCATCAGATAAATCAAAGATTTCTTTATAGGACTTTGTAATGAACAGATAATTTAAAGGGGACAGGTATTCCTTTTTTGATCGATGTAGGAATGTGAGACTGGAATCATCCTGAAGAAGTGAGATATTTTCGTATAATCCGGTCATGAGCAGAAATACAGGCAGATCATCACTGATCCAAAGTTGAAATGAGGAAACAAAGGCTTTCAGATTATCTGATTTTGTAACCTCATCAATGGCGATGAGAAGTTTTTTGTTATTCTCCTTTAGTTGTAAGAGCATTTTTTCAAGGGCGAACTCTATGCTAACAACTGGTGGGACATTTTCTACATCAACACCTAAACCAAAGATAGAGAGGTTTAGTTTTGCCTTATGAAATAAAGCACTGATTTCTGGAATCTCGTATAATTTTGCAGCTAAACTTTCGAAAAGAGGTCTATTTGGATTTAACTTGATGGTGATCCAATCAGATTTCTGATTCAGGTGACGGACAATCTCATTCATCATAACCGTTTTACCAACTCCTCTAACACCTGTAAAAATATAGGATTGAGAAGAAGGATTGTCTGAGGTTAAATCTTCTATAATCGTTGTTGTTTGGGCTGTTCGGTCGATGTAGGTCAATGGTTTTTTTCCAAATCCCAGTGTAAATGGATTTGCCATTCGTTGCACCTCACTCTTTTATAATCCTAACTTTATTTTATAATCTTTTATAATTCGGCGCAACTTTTATATTCTTTTATAAAGTTTTATCATTCATCAATCCCTTACTTTGGATGTTTTTTTGGGAAAAATTCTGAAAAAGGGCTTGACACCTTTTTCAAAATAGTTTATTATACCCTTAACCTTAAAATGAAGAAAGGAAAAACTACGGTATGTTGAGAACTAGCCAGACAACAGCAGTGAATCATACATATTTCTACAGCTACTTTTAGATAGTGTTTGTAGCCAGGTTTCATGGATACAAACACGACAACGTTTCGTTTGTATCTATGTAGCTGTGGTAGTTTTGACTGTGCCTGCATAGATGATACATCTAAGTGGCAGGATCAAGTCAGTCTGTTTCTTCATACAGTTGAATTGAAAAGGGGCCGTTTAGATAGCAGAAACGGTCCCGTTTTTTGTATCCAAACTCTCATTTAAGGAAAAGAAAAAGAGGAGAAATGAATATGCGATTTAAGAAGTTTTTTATGGGCTCGGTAGCCTTTTTGTCCGCGGTAACACTAGCAGCTTGTTCGACATCTGGTGAAAATGCTGGTGATACGAAGGTAGGAATTATCCAGTACGCAGAGCACGATGCCTTAACAGCCACACGTGAAGGCTTTATGGAAGCTCTTGAAAAAGCAGGATACAAAGAAGGGGAGAATGTAACGGTAGACCTCCAAAACTCCCAAGGAGATCAAGCCAACCTTCAAACAATGGTTGAACAACTAGCTGGAAAAAATGATGTCAACTTTGCCATCGCAACTCCAGCCGCTCAATCTCTCTTAAGCGTTGATAACGAAACTCCATCGGTCTTTACAGCCGTAACAGATCCAGTTTCCGCTGGCTTGATTGATTCTTTGGAAAAACCAGGTGGAAGCATGACAGGTTCTACAGATGCGAGTGATGTCAAAGGACAATTGGATCTGTTGCTCAAAGTAGTGCCAGAAGCGAAAACGGTAGGGATTTTCTACAATTCCAGCGAGGTGAACTCTGAGGTTCAGGCCAAAGAAGCTGAAAAAATCTTGAAAGATAAGGGCATCAAGGTCGTTACAAAGACTGTCACAACAACCAATGATGTACAGCAAGCTGTAACCTCTCTTGCTGGTCAAGTAGATGCCATCTACTTCCCATTGGATAACACAGTTGCTTCAACTGCCAGCACCATTGGAGATGTCTTGAAAGAAGCCAAAGTCCCTGCCATGGGTAGTGACAATGCAGTTATTGAAGCAGCCCTCTTTACCTATGGTGTTGACTACCATGCTATTGGTGTTCAAGCTGGCGAATTGGCTGTCGACATTCTTAAAGGGGAAAAACCAGCAGATTTGGCTGTGAAGACACCTGAAAAAGCAAGCGTTGCTGTCAACGAGGAGATGGCGCAGGCTCTTGGAATTGATCCTGAAACCATCAGAGCATTAGAGAAATAAAAAGGAACATCTATGAAAAAAATCGGAAAGTATTTACTCACAACTTCACTACTTGGTCTAGCAGTCCTGGGCTTGGCTGCTTGTTCGAATACTCAAGGCCAGTCTGGAAGTGCTAATGGTGTTAAAGTCGGAATTCTCCAGTACATGGAACACGATTCTCTGACAGCTGCCCGTAAAGGATTCGAAGCAGAATTAGCAGACAATGGTTACAAGGAAGGTGATAAGCTAACCTTGGATTACCAAAATGCTCAAGGGGATCAAGCCAACTTACAAACAATTTCGGAACAACTCGTAAATAATAACGATTTAGTTCTTGCCATTGCGACTCCAGCAGCGCAAAGTTTGGCAACTGCTTCTACAGACACGCCTGTTCTTTTCACAGCTGTTACGGATCCGCTTTCTGCAGATCTAGTGGATTCAATCAAAAATCCAGGTGGTATGTTGACGGGCACTAGTGACCAGGCTCCAATTGATAAACAAGTGGAGTTGTTAGGTCAGGCAGTGCCAAATGCAAAAACGGTTGGAATTCTCTACAACACCAGCGAACGAAATTCTGAAGTTCAGGTTGAAACCGCTCAACCCTTGCTTGAAAAAGCAGGATATAAAGTGGTCTTAAAAGGAATCTCCAATACCAATGACGTCCAAGATGCAGTGACCAGTTTGATGAAGGGTGTGGATGCAGTCTTCATTCCGACTGATAATACCGCGGCTTCAACCATGACCATGATTGGAGAACTTTCCGTAGCTAACAAGGTACCAGTCATCGGTGGATCAACAGATATGGTGGATGAAGGTGGACTTCTCACTTATGGTACTAACTATGAGGCTCTTGGTCGCCAAACGGCTAAAATGGCCTTGAAGATTTTGGATGGTGCTTCACCAGCGGATACAGCTGTTGAATATCCTGAAACTGTTAGCCTCCATGTCAATGAAGAGATGGCTAAAAAGTTAGGAATTGACACCAACAAGTTAAGTGTAAAAGAGTAATTGAAATCATTGGGGACTTGAGCTTGTCTGCCAGTTCTCAAAAAGGAGTAGAACGTGGATCTTATTTTATCAAGTGTGTCACAGGGTCTTCTCTGGTCCATTATGGCCATTGGGGTATACGTGACTTATCGCATTTTGGATATTGCGGATTTGACCGCTGAGGGAGCTTATCCGCTCGGTGCAGCTGTAGCTGCAACCGGAATTGTTGGAGGGATGAATCCTCTCCTCGCAACCCTCTTGGCATTTGTAGCTGGAATGGGAGCAGGTCTGGTGTCTGGACTTCTCCATACCAAGATGAAAATTCCAGCTCTTTTGACAGGGATTGTAACCTTAACAGGATTGTATTCCATTAACTTAAAGATTTTAGGGAAAGCCAATGTGGCTCTTCTTCGTCAGGAGACTTTGGTGACCCAACTGCAAGGTCTGGGTTTAACCAAAACAACAGCTGTCCTTATTATTGGTAGTGTTTTCGTGGCAGTTGTGATCCTCTTGTTGACTTTGTTGATGAACACCCAAATTGGGTTGGCGCTGCGATCTACAGGGGATAACATTCCTATGAGTGAGGCCAATGGGATCAATGTGAATCGTATGAAAATCTATGGTTACATGCTTTCCAATGGTTTGATTGCCCTTGCCGGTGCTCTTTTGACTCAGAACAATGGGTTTGCGGATTTGAACTCAGGAACGGGTACGATCGTTATCGGCTTGGCATCTGTTATTATTGCCGAAGTGATTCTTCGCAATTTGCGTATCGGTTGGCGCCTGCTCTCAGTGGTTCTGGGATCCATCATCTACCGTCTCATTATCTTAGCGATTTTGGAAATTCCGGGTATGGATGCGGACTTGGTGAAACTCTTCTCAGCAACTCTATTGGCTGTGGTGCTCTTTGTGCCGGAAATTCAAAAGAAGTTGCGCGTGCGTAAGATTAATGTGACAGACAAAACGGCATAGGAGGGAAACAAGATGACAAGTATTTTATCGATTCAAGATATTCACAAAACCTTCGAAGCTGGTACAATTAATGAAAACCACGTACTCCGAGGGATGAATCTGGAAGTGCAAGAGGGGGACTTCATTTCAATTATTGGAGGAAATGGGGCAGGAAAATCAACCCTCATGAATACCCTAGCTGGAACTCTATTGGTAGACTCTGGGGATATCCTCTTGGAAGGTAAATCTATCAAGAATGTGCCAGCAGCTAAGCGTGCGGTTGATATTAGTCGTGTGTTCCAAGATCCCAAAATGGGAACGGCATCACGCTTGACCATTGAAGAAAACATGGCTGTAGCCTACCGTCGTGGTCAAAAACGGGGACTCAGCTGGGGGGTTAAAGACTCCGAACGCCAAGTCTTTAAAGAAGCCTTGAAAGAATTAGGGTTGGGTCTTGAAAACCGTATGAAGGTAGATACTCAATTCCTATCAGGAGGCCAACGCCAAGCCTTGACGCTGCTCATGGCTTCCTTGGTTAAGCCTAAAGTTCTCCTTTTGGATGAGCATACAGCTGCCTTGGATCCCAAAACTAGTGACATGGTTATGGACTTGACCAAAAAAATTGTTGAAAAAGATAAGTTGACAGCTCTGATGATCACCCATAATATGGAAAATGCCATCGAATATGGAAATCGTTTGGTCATGCTTCATCAAGGACGTATCGTTGTGGATGTTAAGGGGGAAGAAAAAGCCAACTTGACCGTTCAAAACCTACTAGACCTCTTCCACAAAAATAGTGGTCAGGCGTTGGTTGACGATGAAATGATGCTATAAGACTTTTCCAAGATTTTTAAGGTTTTCAGTAAGGATAGGTAAAATCGTAAAACATGAAAAGACCTGAATCGTTTGTGAATCGATTCAGGTCTTTTTTTCTTTTCCAAAAAAGAAAGGTGGAGTATATTTGCTAAGGATTTGGAAGGTTTCTTGGGCCTTGTCATGATCTTCACAGATGATAAGGCAGACGTCATCTCCGCAGACAGTAGCGACGATTTGATTGAGTGCCATGTTGTCTAAGATAGAACCAAAAGCTTGCGCTTGACCGGGGAGACTTTTGAGAATCACTTGGTGTTGCACCACGCGCATGAGTAGCAAGGAATCTTCCATATAAAAACGCAGGCGGTGCTCTAAATTGTTATTAGACAGGCTGACAGCCTGGTAGTAGCTACTGCCATTGTTGTTGACTTTGACGAGATTGAGATCTTTGATATCACGGGAAAGGGTGGCTTGGGTAACTTCGATACCGTTTTCTCGAAGTCGTGCTTGTAATTGGTCTTGAGTATGGATGTGTTCTTGGCTAATCAGAGAGCGTATCAGTTGCTGGCGCAGTGATTTTTTATACATAATGATTCCTCCTGTAATAAGTATAGCAAATTTTTTGCAAACGGAAACATGCAAGGTCTGCATTTTTATGATATAATAATAAATAAGTCTAGTGGTGAAAAGTCAAGTTCAAAGTTCTGAGCAGTTACTCTTTTTTTCAGAAAAAAGGGCGCACTGAAAAGAGCTAGCGAAAAATGATGTTTTTCAACCAATTTTCACTAGATTTTCAAGGAGTGTGCAGATCCTAATAGGTATCTTCCATAAGCCTCCTTGGTGGCGTATAGAGTTGGCGGTTGCGTAGTAGCACATCCACCAGACGCACAAATTTTCTAGCAGTTAAGACGAGAGCTCGTTTATGTTTGTTTTTTGGTACTTCTTGACACTTCTTCTGGTAATAGGCTTTGTATTCTTCGTCATAACGTCTGACAGAGTTG
>NZ_JADPMS010000040.1:0-19628 GCF_015686645.1 Streptococcus sp. NLN76
CCTTGAAAATCTAGTGAAAATTGGTTGAAAAACATCATTTTTCGCTAGCTCTTTTCAGTGCGCCCTTTTTTCTGAAAAAAAGAGTAACTGCTCAGAACTTTGAACTTGACTTTTCACCACTAGACTTTATACTCTATTCAGTTCAAAATCTGAATATTGTTAAGCCTCTTCTGTGAACCTATTGATTGCGTGCTTTGCACGCCTTATCGATAATCTTCAACAGGTTTCCCAGACCTGTCGAACAACCTTTATTGTTAAGGTTTACAAGTTTTGCTTACATCATGTAGGCATAAATGTTAACTCAATTCCTGAATTATACTCTTTTAGTTTATCTTTTATTACTGTGTTAGCTCGTCTTGCCGTACTTCAGTACTGTCTACGACTCGCTGCCTTGTACTAAAAGTAAACTAAAAGACTATAAAATTCGAGTCAGATTTCAAACTGCTTTGAGTATTCTGGTTTTGAAGTTGATTGAATGTTGAAAAAAACAAGGTGGGACTTTGTAGCCCCACCTTGAAACATTACATGATACCTGCTACGTGAGCAAGGATTCCGACAACAAAGAGTGCCAAGATGATTGTGATTGGAGAAACTTTCTTCTTAAGCAACCACATGCAGAGGAAGGTAAGGAGAAGTCCCATCAAACCAGGAATCAAGCTATCCAAATTTTGTTGGAAGGTTGTTACCTTAGTTGGAGTTTGAGAAAGTCCTGCGCCAACTTGAGCGAAGGCTTCTTGGATACCTTCCCAACCTTCAGGAAGCTGATCCCAATGGATGTAAGCTTTCTCATCTAGTTGAACTTCGGAAACGTTGAAGGCAAACTTGATGGATACCCAACGTTGTACCAGAACGGCAAGGATAAACATACCAAGGATAGATGCTCCTTTAGTGATGTCTTGAAGGATACCACCAGACATGTTTTTAGTGATTTCAGATCCAGCACGGTAACCCAATTCTTGTGTATACCATTGGAAAGCCATACGAATTAGGTTCCAAAGTACGAAGAAGAGGATTGGTCCCATGATGTTACCTGAGAGGGCAAGAGAGGCTCCCAAGGCACCAAGGATTGGACGAACAGTGAACCAGAAGACTGGATCTCCGATACCGGCTAAAGGTCCCATCATACCAATTTTAACCCCTTGGATCGCAGCATCGTCAATCTCAGCACCACGCGCACGTTCTTCTTCCAAGGCCAAGGTTACCCCAAGGATTGGAGAAGCTACGTATGGGTGAGTGTTAAAGAATTCCATGTGACGCTCTAGAGCAGCAGAGCGATCTTCTTTTGAAGTATAAAGACGTTTGATGGCTGGAACCATAGAATAAGCCCAACCCAAGTTTTGCATCCGCTCATAGTTCCAAGAACCTTGTAAGAAAGTGGAGCGCAACCACACTTTCTGACGATCATTTTTACTTAATTGAATCTTTTCAGTCATGTTGTGAGTCCCCTTTCTTAATAGTCTTCAAGAATGTCCCCGATTGGGTCAGTTGAAGTAGCAGCACCACCGCCACCGTTTCCTGAACCACCTTGTTTTGATAAGTTCAAGTAGATGAAGGCAAGAGCAACCCCAATCGCACCAAGGGCAATCAAAGTCAAATCAGAAACAGCAGCAAGAGCAAAACCGATTGCGAAGAATGGCCATACTTCGCGAGTAGCCATCATGTTGATAACCATAGCATAACCAACGGCCACAACCATACCACCACCGATCGCCATACCATCAGACAACCAAGCTGGCATTGCTTCAAGAGCAGACTGAACGGCTTCAGTTGGAATAGCAAGAAGAAGCGCTGCAGGAACCGCAATCCGAAGTCCTTGGAGAAGAAGGGCGATGTAGTGGTAACGTTCCATTTTAGCAATATCCCCTTCTTTAGCAGCTGCGTCAGCACCGTGGACCAAACCAACAGAAGCAGTACGCACCAACATAGTAAGGAAGAGACCCGCTACGGCAAGAGGAATCGCAACAGCCTGAGCAACAGCAATACCACGTGTAGAAGTGTCACCACCTAATACGAGGATAATAGCAGCTGCAACGGAAGCGAGGGCAGCATCGGGTGCAACCGCAGCACCAATGTTAGCCCAACCAAGAGCGATCATTTGCAGAGAACCACCAAGGATAATACCTGCTGTGAGGTTACCAGTTACAAGTCCGATCAAGGTACAAGCAACAAGTGGTTGATGGAATTGGAATTGGTCCAAGATACCTTCAAGTCCAGCTAAGAAGGCAACAAGGATAACCAAAATTGCAGAAATCAATGACATGTTTTATGTCCTTTCTATTGTTATTGAACGTTGGCCTTAGAGATGAGGTCAAACAAATCTTTTTTAGAGTCATTCGGAACCTTACGGACGTCGAATTCAACGCCAAGGTCACGCAATTTTTCAAAGGTTGCAACGTCTTCTTTATCCATAGAAAGAACGTTGTTCACCATTGTCTTACCGGTTGAGTGAGCCATCGACCCAACATTCAAGGTCTTGATTGGTACACCACCCTCGATGGCACGTAGGGCATCTTGTGGAGTCTCAAATAAGATAAGTGCGTGGGTATCTCCGAAACGAGGATCTTTAGAAACATCAATCAATTTTTGAATTGGGACAACATTGGCTTTGACATTACCAGGTGCCGCTTGTTTGATCAATTCTTTCCGAAGCTCATCTTGGGAAACAGAATCAGATGCAACGATGATACGGTCTGCTTTTGAGTCTGGTGTCCATCCAGTCGCAACCTGTCCGTGTAGCAAGCGTGTATCAATCCGAGCTAAGTTGATTTTCAATTTCCCGTCGCCGATCACAGTTCCTTCTGGGATCGCTGCTTGGGCAACTGGTCCCTCTGCAGCAGGTGCAGCTTCATCAGCAGGATTAAGCTCTTCTGGTAAAGCTTTAATACCATCTTTCGCTTCCTTGATGATATTAGCAGCAACGGCCTCAACACCTGCAGATGCATCCATCATCCGTTCTGTATAGGCCTGGATTAACATTGGCAAGTTCAAACCAGTGATGATGGCAAACTTGCGCTCAGGGTTTTCACCCATGACGCGGCTAGCTTGGTTGAAGGGGGATCCACTCCAAAGGTCAGCTAGGACAAGGACTTCATCCTCTGCGTCAAACGCGGCCACAGCGTCATTAAACTTGGCATACAAGTCGTCTGGCCCTTCACTTGGCATAAAGGTCACAACCTGGACTTTCTCCTGATCTCCAAAGATCATGGATCCAGATTGGTGAATGCCGGCAGCGAATTCACCGTGGCTGGCAATAATGATTCCAATACTCATTATTGGTCTCCTCCTAAAAAATATTTGCGACTTAAATCCTTAAGAAATCTTTAAGCCATCTTATTGTAAAGCGATTTCAAGAAAATGTCAAGCTCTTTCAAAAAAATCATAGACATCCAAAAAAACCACAACAAAAAGGTAGAGCACCCTGCTCTACCTTCGGTTAAGTGATACTCAATGAAAATCAAAAATTAAACTAGGAAGTGAGCCGCAGGCAGCTCAAAATCTCTGGGAGACGTTTTGAGTTTACTGATAAAACTTTCGGAGAAAGTTTCAAATAAGTACGGCAAAGTTGACAAAAACTTCGTTTTTTCAACTAGAATCTCTGACAGTCTACCAGTCTACCAGACTGTCAGACCTGACAACGTTTAAATTTGATTTTCAAAGAGTATGATTAAGCGTTTTTGAAGTCTAACACCATACGGCCTTGAATGGTACCTGCTTCCATCTCGTCAAAGACAGCAGGAGCTTCGTCGACAGGGCGAAGTTGAACAACTGGTACTACCAAACCTTCAGCTCCAAACTGGAAGGCTTCTTCTAAGTCTTTCCGAGTTCCAACCAAGGAACCAACAACTTTAATACCGTCCAAGACAAGTTTAACAATGCTGAGGTCCATGTATTCAGATGGGAGTCCAACGGCAACGATGCTTCCAGCAGGTCTTACGGAATCAACGGCTTGGTTAAAGGCTACCTTGGAAACCGCAGTAACGACAGCAGCATGAGCTCCAATGCCTGTGATTTCCATGATTTTAGCAGCCATATCTTCGATTTCAAGCCCATTTAGACTAACATCCGCACCTGATTCAAGAGCTAAGTCTAATTTGTCTTGGTTGATATCAACTGCGATAACATGGGCGTTGAAAACTTTTTTGGCATATTGAATGGCAAGATTCCCAAGACCACCGGCACCGTAGACAACCACCCATTGACCAGGCTGAATATCGGCTTCTTTAATCGCTTTATAAGTTGTTACACCCGCACAAGTGATAGAAGATGCTTGGGCGGGGTTAAGGTTGTCAGGGACTTTCACAGCATAGTCTGCTGTAACAATACATTGTTGGGCCATACCGCCATCTACAGAGTAACCAGCATTTTTGACATCACGACAAAGGGTTTCACGTCCAGTCGTACAGTATTCACAAGTTCCACAACCTTGGAAGAACCAGGCAACGCTGACGCGATCGCCAACTTTGAGACTAGTAACATCTGGTGCGACTTCTTTAACAATCCCAATTCCTTCATGACCTAGAACACGTCCAGGAACTTTTCCAAAATCTCCATGAGCTACGTGCAGGTCTGTGTGACAGACGCCGCAGTATTCTATTTCAACAAGGGCTTCACCGGTTTCGATAGGACGAAACTCTTTTTCCACAACTTCAACACCCGTACCTTCTGAATTAACAACAACTGCTTTCATAAAAGCCTCCTTATTCTTAGGGAGAATTCCCGTTTTCATATGTTTAGTATATCACAATGGTTTTATAGGTGCAAGCGTTTACATGCATTCTGATATAGTTTTTTAGTTTGCTTTTAGTACAAGGCAGCGAGTCGCAGACAGTACTGAAGTACGGCAAGACGAGCTAACACAGTAATAAAAGATAAACTAAAAGAGTGTAAAAAAAGAAAGCAGCTCAAGGATTGAATCCAATCCTTGAGCTACTTTACGAAGGAAGTATTCGATTTCATAGGAAGAGTTGTCCTAACTGTTGAGCGACTCCGTCTTCTTGGTTAGTCCATTGGATTTGTTGGTCGGCATAGTCTATTAGTTTGGTGTTGGCATTTTGCATAGCATAACCAGTTCCAGCAAAAGCCAACATTTCCTTGTCATTGAGTTGATCACCGAAAGCAATCAACTCAGCTGGTTGTTTTTGGTAAAGGTCTAAGAGGTACTTAAGGGCTCTGGCCTTATGCACCCCTTTAGGGGTGCACTCGAGGATATTGTAGGGTCCACCCCAGGAACTGACGGTCATTTCCCCCTGATAATAGTTCATCAATTCCTGGGCCAGGCCATCGCTGTCTTTAAAGCGGGTTTGAAAAAGGATGGCATTGGGGTTCTTGGTGATTTTTTGTGGAATCAGCTGGTGTTGTGCTGTGATTTTGTCCACCCCTAGTAATTGTGGGTCCAGGCTGCTGACATCTTGTTGGTGGACAAAGAATTTCTTACGGTATTCACTAACAATGAAGTCAGCCTGGACTTCCTCTTGACGGTCGACCAAGTCGACCAAGTAGGACTTGTCGATGGTGTATTCTTTTTCATGAACCCATTTTTTCCCGGGAAGTGTCGTCAAAGCTCCATTAAAGGTGATAAGGGGTGTCTCTAGTTCCAATTGTTGGTAGTAGGGGAGGGCAGATCGGTAAGGACGACCGGTCGTAATGATGATTTTGTGCCCTTGGTCCTGAATCTTTTTGAGAACGTCCTGACTTTTAGAGGAAATTTGTTGTTGATCATTTAAGAGGGTCCCGTCGAGATCGAGGGCAATAATTTTACTTGTATCCATACATGCTCCAGTTTTGTGCTTTTACCCAGTATAGCAAATTTTAGGATTTTCATGGTAAACTGAGAAGACGAAATTGGGAGGCGCTATGTATAAACGTATTTTTATCATGTATCATCTAGCCTTTATAGGCATTTTCGGGGTCCTCACGCTCCTACAGCAAGAAGGCCCCAATCTAACCTGGAATATGTTTTTGGCCTTGACAGCCCTAGACTTTGCCCTGTTTTCAAAAGTGACCCAAAACCGCCTGTTGCGATGGGCCTCTGCCCTGCTTTGGCTTCTATTTTTCCCAAACACCTTTTACATGGTGACGGATTTGGTGCATATGCATTGGGTGGGAGATGTTCTCTACAATCGAGCCAACCAGAAGCTCTTTTTTGCCTTTGTCTTCGCCATTTTCTTTGGCGTTCTAACGGGCATCGAAAGTTGGCGCTTAATTCGTTCCCGCTGGAAACTCAAGCCCTGGCAGGAGGGAGTTGCGACCTTTGGTTTGGCAGGACTCTCTAGTATCGCCATTACCATGGGGCGGTATCCTCGCTTAAATTCGTGGGACGTTTTTACGCGCCCGCAGTTGGTAGTCCAGACATTTCTGGATGTCTTTAGTTGGGAGCACAGTGTTTTTGTACTTGGATTTACCTCCTTGCAATTCATGTGCCTCTTTTTACTCGCGGATGATTGGGTTCGCGGTAGGAAGTAAGAAGGGAATTTGCTATAATGGAAACTATGATGAAAATTCAAAATGAAGAAACCCTGATCAACTGGGGCGAAAAATTAGGTGCCCTACTGGAGAAGGGAGACGTTCTGGTCTTGTCAGGAGATCTTGGGGCAGGAAAAACGACTTTTACCAAAGGGATTGCGCGGGGCCTGGGGATTGATCAAATGATCAAGAGTCCTACCTACACGATTGTTCGTGAATATGAGGGGCGCTTGCCTCTTTACCACCTGGATGTTTATCGGATAGATGGAGATCCAGATTCGATTGACCTCGATGCCTTTCTCTTCGGGGAAGGGGTGACCGTCATTGAGTGGGGTGAACTTTTGGAGCAGGCTTTACCGGAGGATTATCTCCAGTTGACCTTGTCTCATGCGGACCAGGGGCGTAACTTGGATTCCTATGCGGTTGGCTCGCGTAGCCAAGAGTTGTTAGAGGAGTGGATCCATGACCTCGCATGAGTTGACGATTGAGGAGGCTCAGGACTCAGACGCCGGTGAGTTACTAGAATTTTTCAAGCAGGTGGCGCGTGAGAGTGATTTGACCAGTTTGGAACCTGGGGGCTTAGATTTGTCGCAAGATCAGTTGGCTGACTATTTGGAATCAAGTGCCAATCATCCATCACGTCTCTTCTTATTAGCCCGATTAGACCAAGAAGTGATTGGCCTCTTACATTTGTCCACGGATGCCAATCCGCGCATGAGTCATGTGGGAGAGTTGTTTGTGGCTGTTGGGCAGGCTTATTGGGGTCATGGGGTCGGGAGCATGCTCTTTGAACTGGTCTTTGACTGGTTGGCAGAAACCCCATCCCTTCGGCGTTTAACCTTAAATGTCCAAGAAAGAAATCAAGCTGCGCGTGCGCTCTATGAGAAATTCGGTTTTTCATATGAGGGGCGGCAAGAAGAAGCAATCCGGCTAGAGGACGGATCTTATGAAACGGTCCTTCTTATGGGCCTCTTGATAGAGAGGGAAGATCATGTTTAAGAAGAATATTAAATTGTTTTTATCGTTACTCTTAGTTACCTTGGTGGGGATAGGAACCTATGCGGGAACCATTTACTTCCAATCAACGGGCCAGTTAGCGAAAACCTTTCAGAATTTTGGACGGCAATCCGATGTTATTGAGAATGCAGAACCCATGACCATGCTCTTAATGGGGGTAGATACGGGAAGTGGTTCTCGGTCAGATCCTTGGGAAGGAAATAGTGATACCATGCTTTTGGTGACGGTTAATCCAGATACCAATCAAACAACGATGATGAGTTTAGAGCGGGATATCTTGACCAAGATTTCGCAAAAAGGCGAGGTGATGGAGGCCAAACTGAATGCGGCCTACGCTATGGGCGGTGCCGAATTGGCAATCCCGACCATTGAGTCCCTGATGAATATTACCATCGACCACTATGTTATGATCAATATGCAAGGTTTGGTGGAGCTGGTGGACGCAGTTGGTGGGATTGAAGTGAACAACACCTTTGACTTCCCAATCTCCATTGAGGAGCAAGAACCTGAATATACCGCTACCGTCAAACCAGGGAAACAACACATCAATGGAGATCAAGCGCTGGTTTATGCCCGGATGCGGTACCAAGATCCTGAGGGTGACTATGGCCGTCAAAAACGCCAACGGGAAGTGATTCAAAAAGTTGTGCAAAAAGTGCTCAGCCTTAATAGTGTCAGTCACTATAAAGAAATCCTCGGTGCCGTCAGCAACAATATGCAGACCAGCATTGACCTTTCTTCTAACAGTATTCCAAAACTTTTGGTCTACCAGGATGCCTTTCGGAATATGAAGCAGGAACAACTCCGAGGAGAAGATGCAACCCTTGCAGATGGCGGAAGCTATCAGATTGTGGAATCAGACCACATCTTAGAAATGCAAAATAAATTACGGACTTCTCTTGGCTTAGAAACCCTCGATAAACTGAAAACCAATGCGGTTACCCTCGATGAATTAAATGGTGGAGGAATCACACCTGAATACGTCGAGCCCCAACCAGTTGTTGAATAATCAAAAAAGTAGCTCAGCAATTAGCGAGCTACTTTTTTGGTACTTGTTTTGGATATTGGCTGGCAAAGTCCACTTTTAATTGGACAAATTGTTGGAGGTCCTTGAGAAGCTGGAGTAAGACAGCACGGGTTTCAAATTCTTCCCTGGATTGTGGTAGAGGGCGTTTGCGGAAGGTTTCCAGATAGTTTTCAATCTGATCAAGCAAGTCCTGTGCTGGGTTCAGTTGACTGAGTTGATCTGCGACGTCTTGGAAGAGGTCCGCTAGAATTTGGCTTTCTTGGACAGAGAGTTGGCAACTGTTGATATTGCGTGCCATATCTTGCAGGATATAATTTTGAGCCTGCCGCATTTCAAAGTAGGCCACGTGGTAGTAGTTTTTGTTAAGGATTTGGTCTGATTGATCTAGATAGGCGATTTCCAGCGCTTGGTGGAGTTCATCATCCAGGGTACGGACCAGTTTGGCGTCGTTCCTCCCATCCCCGCTTCTAAGAAAATAGACAAAGCGGTTGAGGATACTGCGGAGCAGTTCCTCCACCTGATCATGGTAGTGATCCAACTCCTGTTGGCGATCGGGTATGTAGAGAATAACGAGGAGGGCTGAAAGGCTCCCGATTAAGAATATGAGGATTTCATTGGCTAAAAGAGAAGGGGCAATGCTCTGTTCTAGAAGTAAATGGGTGACTAAAACGGTACTAGGAGTGATTCCGATTTCGAGGCGAAAGCGATATGCCAGTGGGATGTAGAGCAATAAGAATGGAGCGAGAGACCAAATATGGAATCCGAGAAAAGAAAAAACCAGGCTACCCAGGATGAGTGCTAGGAGGGACGATAGAAAACGTTGATAGGCTAGTTTGAAAGTGGTCCTACGAGTTTCTGATACACTGAGGATGGCAATGATGCCAGCTGTAATGGCATAATTAGCTCCGAGAAAACTGGCTAGAAAAGCGGCCAGGCAGGTGGCTAGGGTAAGTTTTAAAGTGCGTTGAAAAAGGGGCATGATAACCTTTCTGGGAACGAGAGAAACCCCTGTGACAGTTCTCGTGAAGAATAACCAAACAGTTGTGTTTGAGGAAGGTTCTTCTGGAAAAATCACGGGGGTTGTATTAGCTATTCCGATTTCGTTTAAATCGGAGGTCAAAATGGATTTGGCCGATCAAGAACAGACATCCTCAATTGAAAAAAGCAATACTAGGATTTTTTTGAGTCTGTTTTCGTTTTGAGTTCATCTACGCGCGCTTGGGCTTGCTCCATCTGTGCTTGAATTTGTTCGGCTCTAGCTTGGGCTTCCAACCCAAAGGCCTGTGTTTTATAGGCAAGATCCTTGGCAAGAGGAGCGACTTTTTGGGCTTCCTGTTGAAGGATTTGAAGTTGGTCTTTAAGTTGAGCCTGGAGAGTGTTGATACGACTGGTTTCTTTAGCCACTTCTTTGGCGTTGGCGATTAACTCCTTACGGTTTAGAACCAGTTCGTAGGAAGATTTTGCGGCACTCAAAAATAGGATGGTTGACATCAAACTCATGAGGCTTCCTCCTGGGTTTCCCGGATTTTCTGGGCTAGCTGCGCTAGGTGCTCAAAGTCCGGTTCCTGGGTCTGGAATTGAATCTCTAGACCGTCTCCAGTCTCAAACCGAGGGAGTAAGTGAACATGGGTATGGAAGATGGTTTGGCCAGCAGCTTCTTCACTGTTGTTGAGCACATTGATTCCTTGGGCGCCAACAGCATTTTTCAAACGACGGGCCAAGGCAGGTACTTGTCCAAAAAGATCCTGAGCTACCTGTGGGTCTAAGTCGAGAATATTACGGTAATGCTTTTTGGGGATAATTAACGTGTGGCCTGGGGTTGTTTGGGAAATATCCAAAAAAGCCAGAATGTGCTCGTCTTCATAGATTTTACTGGCCGGGATTTCTCCGGCAACGATTTTACAAAAAAGACAGTCCATCTTTTCCTCCTTTTCTCTCTTGCCATTTGATATAATGGTTGTGATTGAAAGAAAGCTTAGGAGTCTTAACATCTCCTAGCTTACTCTCCTAAGTATAGCAAAAATGGAGGATTTATGTTAGAAGTGAATCACATAACAGGAGGGTATTTTAATCTTCCTGTCCTAAAAGATGTGAGTTTTTCCGTTCAAAACCATGAAATTGTGGGTCTAATTGGCTTGAATGGAGCGGGAAAATCAACAACGATTAAAGAAATTATTGGTTTTTTGCATCCCTATTCGGGAGAAATTTTGTTGGAGGGCCAGCAACTTCAAACGGATGCGGTAGCTTATCGCAAGAAAATTGGTTATATTCCAGAAAGTCCCATGCTCTATGAGGAATTAACCCTGCGGGAGCATCTGGAGATTGTAGCTATGGCCTATGACAAGGATTGGGAGCAAGCCTTGGAGCGACTTCAACCCTATCTTCAGCGATTTCGTCTAGATCAACGTCTGGATTGGTTGCCTGCTGAATTCTCTAAGGGAATGAAACAGAAGGTTATGATCTTGTGTGCGATTCTTGTGGAACCGGACCTATACATTGTGGATGAACCCTTTTTGGGCTTAGATCCTCTAGCCATTGAAGATCTTCTAAATTTTCTTTTGGAAGAAAGAAAAAAAGGGAAGGGAGTTTTGATGTCTACCCACGTCTTAGATACAGCCGAAAGGGTTTGTGATCGCTACATCCTCCTCCATCAAGGTCAAGTGCTGGCTGAGGGGAGTCTAGCAGCGATTCAAGAACAATTTCAGATGCCAGGACAGAGCCTTCACGATATCTACCTGAAGGTTACCCAGGAGGAAGCGCATGCGTGATTTATTTCGGCGACGGCGAAAAAAGTTTCGAGGAGAGCTGGTGGGCTATGCCCGTTATGTTTTCAATGACCATTTTGTTCTTTTTCTTTTTCTTTTATTAGGCCTAGCCCTAACCCAATACAGGGAGATTTTGGTGGAGCCGAGGCCCTATCAAGTTGGCTTAGCCTGGTTCGTACCTGTCTTTTCTCTCTTCGCTTTTTGGCCCATGCGTATGGCGACCTATATGCGCAGGGGGGACGAGTATTTTCTGTTGGTGCAGGAGGAAGCAGTCAAGCAATGGTTGCAGTTGGTTTACAGACGGACTTCTAAGAGTCAGATTCTGCGGGCCGTTCTCGTTTTTGCAGCATTCCTACCCCTGTGGTGGGTTGCCTATGGTTCTTGGTGGCCAGCCTTAGCGGCATTTGGTTTGGGCGCCTTGCTGCAGCAGGTTTTGCTGCAGCGGCGTTATCGGGTCTTGAGGCAGGCGGGACCTGTGGACTGGACTTTTTGGATTGAAGAAGAGCAGGGGCGGACGCAAGGGATTTTACGCTTTTTCTCGCTTTTTACTCAGGTTAAGGGAATTGAAGAGCGCGTGCGGATGCGGGCTTATTGGAATCCCTTGCTTCCAATCTTAGAGCGGGGGCAGTCTAATCCATGGTATAGTCTCTTTTTACGGTCTTTTTTACGGAAGGGGCCTTATTATGGGGTTTGGCTGCGGTTGCAGATCTTGGCTTTGCTGGCTCTTCTCTTTGTTCCTCAAGGTTGGTTAGCGGCTGGTTTGGCCTTTGTGGCGAATTATCTCTTGTATTTTCAGTTGCTGGCTTTGTTTCATAGTCAGGATGGTCAGGTAATGACAGGGCTATTTCCGTACGGTGTTGCGCCCAAGGCGGCCGGACTTCGTCGGCTCTTGCAGTTTCAGTTGGGGACCTTTAGTCTGCTTTTGTCTTTGCTGGTTCTGTTGAGTAGAGGAGCCTTTTTAGAAGCTGGGATTTTTTTGCTTGCCATGATTGCTCTTCTTTGGCTTTACATTCCTTATAAATTAAGAGGATTAGTTGACGCGGATGTCTAAAAATAATAGAATGAAGAAGATTTTTTCAAGGAGGAAAATATGGAAGGGATGGATCAAGAATTAACCTTGACGCCTCTTGCTGGAAAAAGTGGGAATGCCTTTAAGGGAACCTACGATGATGGGCGAGTGGTTTTTGCCAAGTTGAATACAAGTCCGATTTTGGCGGGTCTGGCTCAGGAGCAGATTGCTCCTCAGCTGTTGTCGAGTAAACGATTGCCGGATGGTCAGGTTTTGACACTTCAGCGCTGGTTAAATGGTAAAATTTTGACGCCTGGGGAGATGGGGAAGAAGCAGATTATCAATATTTTGACGCGTCTTCACAGGTCACGGCATTTGATGGTTCAGCTGACTAGTTTAGGTCAGCAGTTGGAAACGCCGATTGATTTGTTGAATTCATGGCGGGAGTCGGTCCATGCAAACTTGCGACGGAACCAATTCTTGCAAGAGGTGGTGGATGATTTGCGGACCAGTGCTCCTGGTTTTCGTGAGGATCATGCAACGATTGTACATGGGGATGTCCGCCACAGCAATTGGATAGAAACAGACAGTGGTCTAATTTATTTGGTGGATTGGGACTCTGTGCGGTTGACGGATCGGATGTTTGATGTGGCGCATATTTTGAGTCACTATATTCCAGAAGCTCGTTGGCAAGAGTGGCTGGTCTACTATGGATACCGTTATAATGAAAAGGTACTGAAAAAGCTATACTGGTATGCCCAGTTTTCATACCTAGATCAAATTGGCAAGTACTATGCCAATTCAGATATGGAAAATGCAAACCGGGAAATTTACGCTTTGCGGAATTTCCGGACACGCTTTGGAAAGGGAATATGAGAGTTCGAAATCGAAAAGGTGCGACGGAGCTACTAGAAGCGCACCCAGAGTATGTGGTCTTGGAGCCGGAGAGTGCCAAGGGGAATTGGCGGCACATTTTTGGGAATGACAACCCCATCTACATTGAAGTTGGTTCTGGGAAGGGGCAGTTTGTATCAGGGATGGCCAAGAATCATCCAGATATTAACTTTATTGGGATTGATATTCAAAAATCGGTTCTCAGTTACGCCTTGGATAAGGTGTTGGCAACCGGTGTTCCAAATATCCGCCTCCTATGGGTGGATGGAGATTCTTTGTCCAATTATTTTGAGCCTGGTGAAATCCAGCGCTTGTATTTGAATTTCTCAGATCCTTGGCCAAAGAAACGCCATGAGAAGCGACGTTTGACCTACAAGTCTTTCTTGGAAACCTATCAAGCCATTTTGCCAAGTCAAGGAGAAATCCATTTCAAGACCGACAACCGGGGTTTGTTCGAATATAGTCTGGTGTCCATGTCACAATTTGGCATGATTTTGGATGGTGTCTGGTTGGATCTTCATGCCAGTGAAATTGAGGGCAATGTCCGGACAGAATATGAAGAGAAGTTTTCTAGTAAAGGACAGGTCATCTACCGTTTGGAAGCGCATTTCCCAGAATAAGGGAACTGAAAACGTTCTTTGTGCTGGTAAAATTCTTGCTTTTGGGAATTTCTATGGTATAATTTAAACAGAATAAAGAAATGTGAAAGGGGGCGAAGAGAAATCTTCGCCTCTTGTTTGTAGAAAAAGGAGGTGTTCTTATCGCAACGATTGTTGAACAGGTGAACCAGGTGTTGGAAGGTCAGATTCCAGAGCCCTTTGAATTGGTGGACGTGGAGTATGCCAAGCTGGGCGGAGACATGGTCTTGAGTGTGTTTGTGGATAAGCCGGAAGGGATCACAGTTGAAGATACGGCTGATTTGACAGACCTGATTAGTCCGCTCCTGGATACTATTGAACCGGATCCCTTCCCCGAGAATTATTACTTGGAAGTGTCTAGTCCTGGATTAGAGCGGCCTTTGAAGACGCCGGAAGCACTGGAGGCTGCAGTTGGTTCTTACATCCATGTCGGTCTGTATCAAGCAATTGATAAGAAAAAGCAGATTGAAGGGGATCTTTTGTCTTTTGATGGGGAGAACTTGCAAATGGAATACATGGATAAAACTCGGAAGAAGCAGGTGGAGATTCCTTATCAATTGGTTTCAAAAGCCCGTTTAGCTGTAAAATTTTAGTTTAAAAGAAAGGAGCTTTTGGGGAACCAAAAGCAAGTAACGCATGAGTAAAGAAATGGCGGAAGCTTTCCGCATCCTTGAAGAAGACAAGGGGATTAAGAAGGAAGATATCGTAGATGCGGTCATTGAGTCTCTTCGATCTGCCTATCGCCGTCGCTATGGCCAAGCTGACAGTGTCCATATTGAATTCGATGAAAAGAAAGCCGATTTCCGGGTTTACACTGTTCGGGAAGTCGTAGATGAGGTCTTTGATAGCCGTTTGGAAATCAGCCTCAAAGATGCATTGGCCATTAATGCTGCCTATGAGCTTGGAGACAAAATCAAGTTTGAAGAGTCTCCAACAGAATTTGGTCGAGTGGCTGCCCAGTCTGCAAAGCAGACCATTATGGAAAAAATGCGTAAGCAGACGCGCTTGATCACTTATAACACCTATAAAGAGCATGAGAATGAGATTATGAGTGGTACCGTGGAGCGTTTTGATGCCCGTTTCATCTACATCAATTTGGGAAGCATTGAGGCACAAATGTCTCGTAAGGACCAGGTTCCTGGGGAAGTCTTCGCTTCTCACGATCGCATTGAAGTCTATGTGGATAAGGTTGAAGACAACCCTAAAGGTGTCAATGTTTACGTTAGCCGTAGCCACGCGCAGATGATTAAACGCTTGATGGAGCAAGAAATTCCAGAAGTTTACGATGGGATAGTGGAGATTATGGCCGTCTCTCGTGAGGCCGGAGACCGGACTAAGGTTGCTGTTCGGAGTCACAATCCTAATGTGGATGCTATTGGAACGATCGTAGGTCGTGGTGGAAGCAATATTAAGAAGATCACTAGCAAGTTCCGCCCTGCCCGTTACGATGCTAAATTGGAAAAATGGATTCCGACTGAGGAAAACATTGATGTGATCGAATGGGTCAGTGATCCAGCTGAGTTTATTTACAATGCACTGGCACCTGCTGAAGTGGATCAAGTTATTTTTGATGAAGAAGACAGCAAACGGGCCTTGGTGGTTGTACCAGATGACAAATTGTCCTTGGCCATTGGTCGTCGCGGTCAAAATGTCCGCTTAGCAGCTCGTCTGACTGGCTTTAAGATTGACATTAAATCAGCATCAGAGTTCGAGGCCATGGAAGAGGCCGCACTAGTAGAGGCTGAGGAAGAAGTCCTTGAGACCGAACTGGTTGCTGAAGTACAGGAAGCGGAAGAATTGGTAGCTCTTGAAGAAGAGGTCTTCGAGGGGGAGTCAGCAGAACTCCTTGCGGAGGAAGCAGCTGCTGAAAATAGTGACGACGAATAGGAAAGAAGATGACCAAAGTAAGAAAGATTCCCTTGAGGAAGTCCCTTGTCTCCGGAGAAGTGATTGACAAGCGTGATTTGCTGCGGATCGTTCGAACCAAGGATGGTCAGGTCAGCATTGATCCAACTGGTAAGGCCAATGGTCGGGGGGCTTATATTAAGCTTGATAATGAAGAAGCAGCCCAGGCTAAGAAAAGAAGGGTCTTTGATCGCAGTTTTCGTCAGGAAATTCCCGAAGAATTTTACGATGAACTGATCGCTTTTGTTGATCGCAAATTGAAACGAAGAGAGTTAGGACTTGAATAAGGAAGAACAGTTGTTAAACCTTTTAGGTCTGGCCCAGCGAGCAGGTAAGCTCGTTTCCGGTGAAGATTTAGTCATAAAAAGCATTCAAAGTAATCAAGCACAATTAGTGTTTTTGGCACAAGATGCTGGCCCTAATCTTCGTAAGACCATTGAGGATAAAGGTCGCTACTATAAAAAAACAGTAGTCGATCAATTTTCAACCCAAGAATTGAGTCTGGCCATCGGGCGCCAACGGAAGGTGCTCAGTGTGGTCGACTCCGGATTTGCAAAAAAAATGAGGTCCATTATGAGCTAGAAATGGAGGCATGTAGATGTCTAAAAAACGTTTGTATGAAATTGCCAAGGAACTTGGTAAAGAAAGTAAAGAAATTGTTCATCGAGCTAAGGAATTGGGGATTGAAGTGAAGAGCCATGCTTCTTCTGTCGAAGCGGATGTGGCCAATCGCATTAAAAAAAGTTTTCAGTCTCCAAAGGCTGCAGCGCCAAAGGAAAGCCCGAAAAGCAAACCAGCCCCAGCTTCTGAGCCTGCAAAAGCCCAAAGTAGCCGACCCCAAAACCGGAACTTTAAAGCCGAGCGTGAGGCCAAAGCTAAGGCAGACGCTGAGCGTCGCAAGAACAATCGGGGAAATCAGGAACGTCGCAATGGCCAGGATGTCCGAGGTCGAGGACAAAATTTCCGCGACCGCGACCGGGATCGTCAGCGGCAAGGAAATGGTCGCGATCAAAACCGCAATCGTGGGAATCGTGATCAACATCGTCGCCAAGATCGAAATACCCAGCAAGCGGGTCCGCGTCTGGACTTCAAGGCGCGTGCGGCAGCTTTGAAAGCTGAACAAAATGCGGAATATGCACGGAACAGTGAATCCCGCTTCAAGGAAGCTCAGGCCCAACGCCAAGCTCAAGAGGAGCAGGCAAAGCGCCGGAAGGAAGCGAAACAAGAAGCAGCAGCCCAAGTAACAGCGGCTCCAGCTCCTGAACCAGTTGCTTTCCAAGCGCCTGTGGCGGCAGCACCAGCCCCAGATAATCGTCGTAAAAAACAAGCGAGACCAGATAAACGCCGTGACAACGAGCATGAAGATGGTCCACGCAAGCAAGCAAATAGAAATCGAAATAACCAGAATCAAGTGAGAAATCAAAGAAATAGTAATTGGAATAAAAACAAAAACAAAGGGAAGAACCAACGTGGTAAGAATCAGGCACCAAAACCGGTTACTGAACGTAAGTTCCACGAACTTCCGAAAGAATTTGAATACACTGCCGGCATGACTGTTGCGGACATCGCAAAACGGATTAAACGTGAACCAGCAGAAATTGTTAAGAAGCTCTTTATGATGGGCATTATGGCGACCCAGAACCAATCTCTTGATGGGGATACGATCGAACTCTTGATGGTTGATTATGGAATTGAAGCCAAAGAGAAGGTTCAAGTCGATAATGCTGATATCGAACGCTTCTTCGTGGATGAAGAATACCTTAACGAAGAGGAAATGGTTGAGCGCCCACCAGTGGTTACCATTATGGGACACGTTGACCATGGTAAAACAACCCTCTTGGATACCCTTCGCAATTCTCGTGTCGCAACAGGAGAAGCTGGGGGAATTACCCAACACATTGGTGCCTACCAAATTGAAGAAAACGGTAAGAAGATTACCTTCCTGGATACACCTGGACACGCGGCCTTTACCAGTATGCGGGCTCGTGGAGCGTCTGTAACGGATATTACCATCTTGGTTGTGGCAGCCGATGACGGTGTTATGCCACAAACGATCGAGGCCATCAATCACTCTAAAGCCGCTAATGTTCCAATCATTGTTGCGATTAACAAAATTGATAAACCAGGTGCAAATCCAGAACGCGTCATCGGTGAATTGGCAGAGCATGGTGTTATGTCAACAGCTTGGGGTGGTGACTCTGAGTTTGTAGAAATCTCAGCTAAATTCAACCAAAACATTGATGAGCTTTTGGAAACGGTCCTCTTGGTTGCTGAAATCCAGGAATTGAAAGCAGACCCAACTGTTCGTGCCATCGGTACCGTTATTGAAGCTCAATTGGATAAAGGTAAAGGGGCTGTCGCAACGCTATTGGTTCAACAAGGAACCCTAAACGTCCAGGATCCGATTGTTGTCGGTAATACTTTTGGACGGGTTCGTGCTATGACCAACGACCTCGGTCGTCGGGTTAAGGTCGCTAGTCCATCAACACCGGTATCCATTACTGGTTTGAATGAAACCCCAATGGCGGGTGACCACTTCGCGGTTTACGAAGACGAAAAAGCTGCGCGTGCGGCTGGTGAAGAACGTGCCAAACGAGCTCTTCTCCAACAACGTCAAAACACAACCCGTGTTAGCTTGGAAAATCTCTTCGATACCCTTAAAGCCGGTGAAGTTAAGTCTGTTAATGTCATCATCAAAGCAGACGTACAAGGTTCTGTTGAAGCCCTTGCGGCCTCGCTTCAAAAAATTGAAGTTGAAGGCGTGAAAGTAACCATCGTTCACTCAGCGGTAGGGGCTATTAACGAGTCTGATATTACGTTGGCAGAAGCTTCAAATGCCATCATTATCGGCTTTAACGTTCGCCCTACTCCACAAGCTCGTCAACAAGCAGAAACCGACGGTGTTGAAATTCGTCAACACAGCATTATCTACAAGGTTATTGAAGAAGTCGAAGATGCGATGAAGGGACTTCTTGATCCTGAATTTGAAGAAAAAGTTATCGGGGAAGCTGTTATCCGTGAGACCTTCAAGGTATCAAAAGTTGGTACAATCGGTGGATTTATGGTCTTGCGTGGTAAAATTACCCGTGATTCGAACGTTCGCGTTATTCGCCAAGATGTTGTAATCTACGACGGTGAATTGGCAAGCTTGAAACATTTCAAGGACGATGTAAAAGAAGTAACCAACGGCCGTGAAGGTGGTCTCATGGTTGAAAACTACAATGACATTAAGGTCGACGATATTATCGAAGCTTACGTCATGGAAGAAATTAAACACTAAGAGGGAGGCCCTCATGGCAAATTCAATTCGTACAGACCGGGTCGCTATGGAAATCAAACGGGAAGTCAACGAAATCCTTCAGAAGAAGGTTCGTGACCCCCGTGTCCAAGGCTTAACCATCACGGATGTTCAAATGACCGGTGATCTCTCCCTTGCCAAGGTTTACTACAGCATTATGAGTGATCTGGCATCTGATAACCAAAAAGCGCAAATCGGATTGGAAAAAGCGACTGGAACCATCAAACGGGAATTAGGTCGCCAACTCCACATCTACAAAATCCCTGATTTGACCTTTATCAAAGATGAATCCATTGAATATGGAAATAAAATCGATCAAATGTTGCGGGATTTGAACAAGGAAGATTTTTAATAGAAACCTATTCTCGAAAGAGTGACGATAGAATGAGCCCTCCAACTGTGTTTCGGTTGGAGGTTTTTTGGTACGACGGGCATGTCGTACATCTGAGGTGTAAGTCCTCTGTGGGCACCTGCTATCGGTGAACCCAATAGCGACTCCCAAGCCTGACTATCGTGAGGTAGCGGGGAGAGGAAGGGATAGCGAAATCGTGGCTCTACGAACAGAAACGTGATAGTAAGGCGTATATGGAGGATAAGGGGGCCGGAAACTCTA
>NZ_JADPMS010000041.1:0-17355 GCF_015686645.1 Streptococcus sp. NLN76
AACATGCCTTAACGATCTCGGGTATGATAGCAGGACACTCCAAAGATCCAGCTTTCTCATCTTTATACAATCGAGTTTCCCAAAGAGGAAGTAAGATGAAGGCTGTTATCGCTTGTGCTCATAAGATCCTAAGAATTGTCTACAAACTTTTGAAAACACATCAAACTTATGAAGCAGTAAAAGCATTAGGGATGCGGCAACATCCTTAAGACATTTTTAAATATGTTCACCTTAAGTATAACACAGATAGTGTTTTTTTGCGCTTTTTTACTGTGTTATTTTCAAATAAAATAGAAAGGTTGAGACTTTTTGTCTCAACCTCTTTTTCTTGTATCAAACAATAACACATGGATAAATTTATGTTAAAAACCCTCGTCTTTCATGCAAACAACCTCTTCCTTTTATTTTTAAGTTTAGAAAGCTGAAGCCAAAGCACCACGTGCTTTTTTAGCATTTTTTTGGTATAATTATAAGTACTATTGTGTAGAGAAAGGCATTGGAAATGCAGGATAAACACCTTGTAGATGTAAATTTAACAAAAGAAATGAAGTCGAGCTTTATTGACTATGCCATGAGTGTTATCGTGTCTCGAGCTTTACCCGATGTTCGAGACGGTTTGAAACCTGTTCATCGCCGTATTCTTTACGGAATGTATGATTTGGGAGTAAGCCCGGACAAGCCTCATAAGAAGTCTGCTCGTATTACAGGGGATGTTATGGGTAAATACCATCCACACGGGGACTCTTCGATTTATGAGGCTATGGTACGGATGGCTCAGTGGTGGTCCTACCGCCATATGCTAGTCGATGGACACGGAAACTTTGGTTCCATGGATGGTGATGGAGCGGCGGCTCAGCGGTACACTGAAGCTCGAATGAGTAAAATTGCGCTAGAGTTACTACGGGATATCAATAAGGATACGGTTGACTTTGTGCCCAATTATGATGGAAGTGAAATGGAGCCAGCCATTCTACCATCTCGTTTTCCAAATCTCTTGGTGAATGGTGCAACGGGTATCGCGGTTGGGATGGCTACGAACATTCCTCCTCACAATCTGGGTGAGTCGATTGACGCGGTTAAGTTGCTCATGGATCATCCAGAGGCAACCACACGGGAATTGATGGAGGTATTGCCTGGTCCTGATTTTCCGACTGGCGCCCTTGTAATGGGACGCTCAGGGATTCACCGTGCCTATGAAACGGGTAAAGGCTCCATTGTTCTTCGATCTCGAACTGAAATTGAAGAAACTAAGTCTGGCCGGGAACGGATTGTGGTTACCGAGTTTCCCTACATGGTTAATAAGTCTAAAGTTCAAGAGCATATTGTAAAACTTGTCCAAGAGAAGAGAATTGACGGCATTACAGCTGTTCGAGATGAGTCCAACCGAGAAGGCGTTCGTTTTGTCATTGAGATTCGGAGAGATGCTTCTGCGACCGTCATCTTGAATAATCTATTTAAGCTGACTCAAATGCAGACCAATTTTTCCTTTAATATGCTTGCTATTCACAATGGTGTGCCCAAAATTCTCTCTCTTCGTGAGATTCTCGGTGCTTACATTGAGCATCAAACCGATGTTGTGGTTCGCCGTACTCGTTTTGAGAAAGAAAAAGCAGAAGCGAGAGCCCACATTTTAGAAGGTCTCTTAATCGCGCTAGACCATATTGATGAAGTCATTCAAATCATCCGAAACAGCGAGACAGATGCCCAAGCTCAAGCTGAGTTAATGGAACGATTCCAATTATCTGAGCGGCAAAGTCAAGCCATCTTGGATATGCGTCTCCGTCGGTTGACAGGACTGGAACGAGATAAGATTCAATCTGAATACGACCAACTCTTGGAATTGATTGCAGATTTGGCGGATATCCTCGCTAAGCCAGAACGTGTGAAACAGATTATTCAAGAAGAGTTGGATGAGATCAAACAGAAGTACGCAGATCCACGTCGAACAGAATTAATGGTGGGAGAAATCCTTAGCCTTGAAGATGAAGATTTAATCGAAGAAAGTGATGTCTTGATTACCCTTTCAAATAAGGGCTACATCAAGCGTTTGGACCAGTCTGAATTTACTGCTCAAAAACGTGGCGGACGTGGTGTCCAAGGTACCGGCGTCAAAGATGACGATTTTGTTAGTCAGTTGGTATCCACGAGCACACACGATTATCTCCTATTCTTTACCAATCGAGGTCGTGTGTATCGGTTGAAGGGCTATGAAATTCCTGAATATGGTCGGACTGCGAAAGGCTTGCCAATTATCAACCTCCTGAAATTAGACGAAGGCGAAAGCATCCAAACCTTGATGAATGTGACCAAAGAGCAGGAGGACAGCGGATTCTTCTTCTTTACCACCAAGTCTGGTGTGGTGAAACGGGTTCCGATTTCAGCCTTCCAAAACATTCGCCAAAATGGATTGTTGGCCTTGAAACTTCGAGATGAGGATGAATTGATTAATGTCCTTCTCACAGATGGCGAGTCCGAAATTCTAATTGGTACACGCTATGGCTACGCGGTACGTTTTAAGGAAAACAGCTTACGTCCGCTCAGTCGGGTGGCAGCCGGTGTTAAAGGGGTTAGTCTCCGCGACCAAGATCAGGTTGTAGGTGCCTGCATTGTAACAGATGAAGATGACCTTGTGGTGATCACAGAATTAGGTTATGGGAAACGGACAACCGCTAAAGAATTCCCAACTAAAAATCGTGGCGGTAAAGGAATAATCTTGGCAAAAATTACTGAGAAAAATGGTCCTCTTGTTGGTCTTAAAACAGTCAATGAAGACCACGATTTAATGGTTATGACGGATAAAGGAGTTGTGATTCGGACCCATGTTGCAGATATTAGCCGTTTTGGTCGGGCCGCTCAAGGTGTCAAGATCATGCGTTTGACAGATAACTCTCGAATCGTAACCTTTACAAATATAGATGCAGAAATGAAAGAAGATATAGAAGATGGCGAAGAATAAAAAGAAAACGAGAAATTGGCCACGTTACCTGCTTGCAGGAATCCTCTTTATTGTGGCACTTGGATTAATTTTTAATAGTTCCATTCGGAATATGATTATGGTCTACCATACCAACCAATACCAAGTCGCTAAAGTTTCCAAAGAAAAAATTGAGGAAAACAAGGGAGCAGAAGCTAATTTTGATTTCCAAAGTGTTGAAGCTCTCTCAACAGAGCGGGTTCTAGAGGCTCAAATGAACCAACAAGACTTACCGGTTATTGGGGGAATTGCCATTCCAGAATTGAATTTGAACCTCCCTATTTTCAAAGGTTTGGCTAACGAAGTTCTCTACTACGGTGCCGGTACCATGAAAGAAAATCAAGTGATGGGGAAAGGGAATTACTCTCTAGCTAGTCACCATGTCTTTGGGATTACTGGAGCAAATCAAATGCTTTTCTCACCCTTGGAGCATGCTCAAAATGGAATGAAAATCTATTTGACAGATAAAGACAAGGTTTATACTTATACCGTTAAGAGTGTTGAGACCGTTACTCCAGACCGTATTGATGTGATTCAAGATACTGAAGGGGTCAATGAATTGACTTTGGTTACTTGTGAAGATGCGGCAGCAACCTATCGGACCATTGTTAAGGCTGATTTAACAGATGAATCTGACTTTAACAGCACAGATTCCGAAGTTCTGAAAGCCTTTGAAAGTCAATACAATCAAATGCAATTGTAATCGTCCAAGGTTTGGGACAGTTTGTTCCAGACCTTTTTCTAATAGGAAGGAATAGAACCGTGAGTTCAGATTATCAAAGTAAGATTATCGAACGACGTCGTAAAGAACGACGAAATCTAGGAATCCTCATCGGTATATTGGCACTTTTATTGACTCTCTTTTTCAGTCTAGACTTTTTGGAAAAAGGAAAAAATAGCTTTATCGCACCGTTTCTTTCTTTTTTTCAACCAAAAGAAAGGCCTCAACCTCGCTATGGAAAGGGAGATCAGGTTCTCTACCGAATAGAGGATGAGGAGATTATCGGGCGTGTCCTCAAGAGCTCTGAGACGAAGGAAGGAGGCTTTGTCTATGAGATAGAACTAGAACTAGGAGTACATCGCGATCAGATTCCTGAGGACCAATTGGAGGGCTATGCGACTCTTTACCAATTGGGAGATCAGGCGGATTTAGCTCCATCTTCGAGTCTCGAGGGGAGCGGAGAAATTACAAAAATTAATCGTGTAGGGAATCAAATTGTCTACGAGGCATCCGTTGAAAATCTTGGTAGGGTTTATGATATCAAGGAAGATGAATTGAAGACGACACTGATGGTTGATTTAAAAACGGAGAATAGTCGCGAAGAGAACAATGTTATTTTCCGACAGGCTCTTGAAAA
Source organism: Streptococcus sp. NLN76 (assembly GCF_015686645.1). NCBI lineage: Bacteria > Bacillati > Bacillota > Bacilli > Lactobacillales > Streptococcaceae > Streptococcus > Streptococcus sp. NLN76. The sequence continues at coordinate 4,333 of NZ_JADPMS010000041.1, forward strand.
AGCAAGCGACAATGCCTTTACGATTTTAGATTTCCCAGAAGGGGAGTTCCAAATGGGGGTGGATGATCCGGCCAAGGATTACTTTACCTTGCCCTCAAATGTGCAGCTACGAGGGAATGAGACAACACTGGTCGTTGATGGTGGCATGTTCTGGTTTGGATTTGCGACTGGTCCTGGGGGAACAGAAGGTCTCAGTAATTTTATTATGGAAAATCTTCATATTCGTGCCAAGGATCTTGAAAATGGCAATCAATTTATGTTGATGGCCAATCATGGGTACAATTGGCGGGTTCGCAACAACGAATTTACCATGGTCCACAAAATGAGTAGCCATATTTTTGACCTGGGTGGTGTTCAATATGCGGAGTTTACTGGTAACACCTTTTCTGGCTATGCCCCTAATTTGACAAATTTGAGCAATTTACCGGAAGATGGAGATTATCACAAAATCTATGCTGAAGCGATTCAGGTCGATGCTAGCAACAATAGTGGTGTTTGGGATGGTTACTATTTACGGAATACCGATCCTAACTATGCGGCCAATAACGTGGAGACGGTTTTGTCTAGTGGGATTACCATTCGTAATAATTCCTTCCTACCCTATAAAGACGATGCTGGAAAGATTATCGCCTATGGAGCAACTGTCGGGCAACACTCTTCCAAAGTCGGTTATGTGACAGTAGCCGATAACCTCTTCCAATCAACTCTCTCAACGCGATTTGGGCCAATAGGAGATGATAAATGGGTACTAAGACCCGTCCATTTTCCTTTAGACTCTTCGACCGTAACTGAATACGGAAATAAAATTGAATCTTAATGGAAAAGCAAAGACCAGATGGTGCTCCATCTGGTCTTTTTCGAATATATAATTGGAGGTGAAAAGTGATGTACCATATTAAAAAAACGCAACCGTCACTCCTACCAAGAGAAAGACTCTTAGAGGAAGGAGCAGAGCAATTGAGCAATCAGGAACTCTTAGCTATTTTATTACGAACAGGTTTAAAAGGTCGTTCCTCTTTAGAAGTAGCGCAGATATTACTCAAGCATATTCAAAGTCTAGCAGAATTGCGTTACTTGACCCTCAGTGAACTTCAGGAGATTCCTGGTGTTGGACGTGTGAAAGCCATTGAACTTAAAGCTATGGTAGAGCTTGGAAAACGAATTGATCAGGCCAAACTGAAAAAAGAAAAGAGCATTTTATCTAGTCGGCAACTAGGTCAACGTTTGGTCAAGGAAATTGGTCCATTACGCCAAGAACACTTGCTGGCGATTTATTTGGATACACAAAATCAAATCTTAGAAGAACGAACTATTTTTATTGGATCTGTTAGCCGTAGTTTGGCGGAACCTCGAGAGATTCTTCACTATGCCGTTAAGCATATGGCAACTTCCTTAATCATCGTTCACAATCATCCTTCTGGTTCTCTTAAGCCTAGCCCTAATGATGATCGAGTCACTAAAATTGTATCTGAAGCCGCTGCCACCTTAGGCATCCACTTACTAGATCATTTAATTGTAACACAAGATTCCTATTTCTCATATCGGGAAGAAGATAGACTTGAAAGAATTCTTGAGGTCGAATGACGATCAAGAAAAGCCAGATCGAAATGATATGTGCAATCAAAACGACCTGGCTTATTTATTGATTTTATTTAAAATAGTTGAAACTGTTTCAGATTCATCTATTGATTATCCTCACGATTCATAAAGTAGAGAAGGGTTTGAAGTTCGCTTGTTAAATCCACATATTGAACAACCACATCTTTGGGAACAGAAAGATTAACAGGGGAAAAACTTAGTATTCCTTTAATCCCTGTCTCAACCAATTGGTTAGTAACTTCCTGAGCTTTCACACTTGGAACTGTTAGGATAGCTGTTCTGACTTCAGAATCTACTATTTTTTCTTGCAGTTGCGAGATCGGGTAAATGGGAATACCATCGTCAGTAACTGTCCCAACAGCCTCATGTTCATCCCGATCAAAGGCCATGACAATTTTCATTTTATTGCGTTCTTCGAAACGATAGTGGAGAAGGGCTTTACCCATATTTCCAACACCGACTAAGGCCACATAGGTAATGTTATTGTCATTTAAGAGGTCTGCAAAGAAGGTCATTAGTTTTTTGACATCATAGCCAAAACCACGTCTCCCTAATTCTCCAAAGTAAGAAAAATCGCGACGAACTGTAGCAGCGTCAATTCCGATGGCTTCAGCAATCTGTTTGGAACTCGCTTTTTCGATTTTTTCAGCATTGAAACGCTTAAAAATGCGATAGTAAAGAGATAAGCGCTTGGCAGTTGCACGTGGGATTGGTTGATTTCTCACTTCCATAATCCGGATCCCTTCCTTTCTCCTGAGTTTGTGAATTAATTATATTATAAGGCAAATAATGCTAAAAATCAATGAATCCACTTACAAAAATAGGAGAAGAAAAGGCTGGGCTTTAAATCCCAACCTTTAGTGCGACAATTATTTATAATTGCGAGATTCCAAACCTTCTTCTTCAAGGAAGAGACGGAATGGTACAAGCTCTTCAGCTTCGTATTTCTCTTTGTAAGCTGCAATTTCTTCAGCAGAGTAAGCTTTTGGATCCAAACGAAGTTCTGGTGCTTCAACTGGGATTGGACGATCTTGAGTGATACGAGCATCAATCACAACAGTCTTACCAGCTTTATTCAATTCAACAGCTTCTTTCATAACAGCATCGATTTCTTCGATACGGTCAACACGGAAACCAACAGCTCCTTGAGCTTCAGCAATCATCTTGTAGTCTGGGTTTGTGAAGTCTACACCAAACAAGTGTTTGTTTGTATCTTCGTATTTATTCTTAATGAAGGCATACTCAGCGTTAGAGAAGACAACGTTGATAACTGGAAGGTTATATTGAACGTTGGTAATAACGTCTGGGTAGCACATACCGAAGGCACCATCACCCATGATGTTCCAAACTTGGCGATCTGGATTGTCTTTCTTAGCAGCAATACCACCAGGAAGAGCGATACCCATTGTTGCAAAGAGTGGAGAAGTGCGCCACATGTTCTTAGGAGTCATGTGTAGGTGACGAGTAGAAGTTTGAGTTGAGTTACCTACGTCGATAGAGTAGATTGCATCTTGGTCAGCATATTTGTTGATGGCATTGTAAACTTGGTACAATTGAAGTTCGCCTTCAGTTTTGCCTTCCAATTTGTTCATGTAATCACGCCAGTTTTGGTTGTTTTTCACAACAGCTCTCCACCATGGAGTTGATTCAACTGGGTTAACCTTTTCAAGGATAGCTTGAGCAGCTTCTTTTACATCACCAAGAATGGATGCATCCAATGCATGACGTTTACCAAGTTTGTATGGATCGATATCAACTTGGATGAATTTCTCGATGTTTTTGAAAGTATTGTAAACTTCTGAGAATGGGAAGTTGCTTCCTAAGAAGAGGACTGTATCAGCTTCGAAGATTACTTCGTTGGCAGACTTCCAACCTACACGGTAAGCAGAACCAGTCAATCCTTCGTAATCCCATTCAAAGGCTTCGAAGTTTTTACCAGTTGTTACGATAGGAGCTTTGATTTTACGAGAAAGTTCAGTGATTACATCACCGGCACCAACACCACCAAATCCAGCGTAGATAACGGGGCGTTTAGCATTGTTAAGGATTTCAACCGCTTTATCGATCTCAGTTTGGTTCAAAGCTGGAGCAACGAAAGTACGGTCGTAAGTTCCTGATCCATAGTAAGAATCTGCATCGATTTCTTCGAAACCAAAGTTAACAGGGATCTCAACAACAGCAGGCCCTTTTTTAGCGATAGCTGCACGGCAAGCTTCGTCAATTACTTTTGGCAATTGAGCTGCATAGGCAACGCGTTTGTTGTAAACCGCTACGCCATTGTACATTGGGTTTTGGTTTAACTCTTGAAAGGCATCCATGTTCAATTCGTTAACTGGACGAGATCCAAGGATCGCCAACATTGGAGTTGCATCCATTGCGGCATCGTAGATACCGTTAATCAAGTGAGTTGCACCAGGTCCACCTGAACCCACACAGACACCGATTGATCCACCGAATTTAGCTTGCATGAGTGCTGCAAGAGCTCCAGTTTCTTCATGGCGAACTTGCAAGAAGTTGATATCTTTATCTTCTGCAAGAGCATCCATCAAAGAACTCAAGGTACCAGAAGGAATACCGTAGATTGTATCTACACCCCAGGTTTTCAATACATTAAGCATAGCAGCAGATGCAGTGATTTTAGTCATAGTGACAAATCTCCTTTGAAATAAAAATCATAAACTAATTAATGGAAACGCTTAACTAGTATTACAAACAAATTATACCACAGTTCGTTCACCAAGAAAAACAATCTGCTCATAATTTGAGAATTATTCTAAAAAAAATTAAACAAGGTCAAATTTTTTCATGAAACATTCGATTTCAATGGTGATTACAACTGGAATCTAAGCAAAAACCAGTTCCGCTTAGAACTGGTTTTATCTATTATTCTTTTGGAAAAGTATCTGCAGTTATAAAGAGATACACATCTCCAAGCGTTCCTTGAAATCCAAGATCTTGGCCGTTTAGTGTAAAAGAAGTGACTTTCAAGTAATCTGGGATAGCCAAGCAGCCTGAAAATTGACGGGTTAGGTCACTGTATTTTTCAAAAGTTAGACTGCGATCAACTTTATAAGAGTCCGTGTAATGAAGTTCATACATAATCATTCGTCTCCTTTTTTTCTCTCTTGTATTAATTGTAACACAAAAAATTAAAACAGGGATCGAAAGTGCTCAAACCTCTTCTTTAGAGAAGACCTTCCGGTCAACCAAGCTATCCATCAGAAAGAAAAATTTTTCTCGATAAACCGGGCTAACATTGTCTTGAAAAATATTGACTTGATGAAGACCAGAAGCGTCTGTAATCGTTAAACGGAAGGCCGACAGATCTTCTTTTACAGCAATTTTTACAAGGAATCCTTGTCCACTATTGGGAACTTCCTCTAGGAGACGTTGCAATTCGTAATTTCCCACTTTGTTCTGGGTGAAGGTTGTATCACGTAAGGTGTATTTTTTGATCCCTTTATCAATGTGGTAACGATAAGGGGAATTTGGTAAATGAACACTAGTTGAAAAGGCCATCATGATCCTCCAATTATTTTCTTGAGTCTTTGGCTAAAGGCCAGAATCTCTTCCAAGCTGGTCTCGTCCGAAAGACTAACTCGGATGGTATGATGAATGCGATCTGTTTGGTCTGGATAATAGGCAGCAATAACATGACTAGGCTCCAAGGTTCCCGCGGTACAGGCGGATCCACCAGACACTGCAATTCCAGCCAAGTCTAGTTGTAGAAGTAAACTATCTTTTCCGACTTGTGGAACCATGAGACTAAGGACATGGGGTAGCTGGAGACCAGTCTCATTGAGGGAAACCGATTCAGGTAAATGGGTTAAAAGAGCGGTCCTTAATTCTTGGATCTGTTCTTCTTTTTGCTCCCAATTTTCCAAGCTTTCATCTAGGGCGGTAGCCATAGCGACAATGGCTGGAAGGTTTTCAGTTCCGGCGCGGTGTTTATTCTCTTGCGTTCCTCCAAGGATCAAGCCCTTTAGTTTGGGCATACTGGTGTAGAGGAAACCGACCCCTTTAGGCCCATGAAACTTGTGGGCGGAGGCAGTCAGGAAGTCTATCCCAAGTTCTTGGGGATGGATGGGCCTTTTTCCCATCAGTTGAACGGCATCTACGTGAAAGGCGGCCTGATGTTCTTGAAGGATGTGTCCAATTTGGGCAATTGGAAGGAGAGAGCCAGTCTCGTTATTCGCAGCCATCATGGAGACTAAAAGAGTATCCTCACGTAAGACGGATTGGAAATCTTCAGCAAGAAAGTTCCCCCCTCTTGGTTGGAGGTAGGTAACTTCAAAGCCGTGCTCTGTTTCAAGCTTGTGAAAGACCTCTAACACAGAATGGTGTTCAATAGCAGTGGTAATGAGGTGCTTACCTTGCTCTTGATGATTCAAAGCATAGGACAGGATGGCTAGATTATTAGCTTCTGTTCCACCAGAGGTGAAGATAATCTGGTCTGTTGGAACCTCTAGGTGGTGAGCAATCAATTCACGCGCCTGGCGTAAATATTTGCGAGCATCCCGACCCAAGCCATGAGTGCTGGAAGGGTTGCCATAATGTTCTTGCATGATTTCCACCATAGTCGCCATAGCTTTGGGGCTGATCTTGGTGGTGGCAGCATTGTCTAAATAAATCATTTTACTTCTTCTTTATGGAAATCAAAGAGGGGACTGACAGGTTTACGTTCTTGAATTCGGATAATCGCATCCCCCATTAACTTGCTGGCAGATAGGCGCAAGGTGTTGTCTGGGATAGCTTGCTTGGTGGCAACAGAATCGGTCACGACAATTTCTTTAATATTCGCTTGGTTCAAGAGTTCGGTAGCTTGCCCAGCGAATAAACCGTGGCTAGCTGCTGCGTAGATTTCAGTAGCTCCTTCATTTGTTAGGATTTTAGCAGCTTCGGAGAACGTTTTACCAGTATTTAGAATATCATCAATCATGATGACACGTTTTCCAGCAACATCACCGATGACATAACCTTCCTCACGATCCGCATCATCTTGAGCATAGTCAATAATAGCGATTGGTAAGTCCAAGAGTTCCGCTAGTTGGCGTGCTCGTTTGACGCCAGAGTTTTTAGGGCTGACAACAACTACATCTTCCTGGCACAAGTCTTTATCAAAATAGTGTTGGGCAAAGAGTGGAATGGTGAAAAGATTATCGACAGGGATGTTGAAGAAGCCTTGTACCTGCACCGCATGCAGATCCAAGGTCAAAAGTCGAGTAACACCCGCTTTCACCAACATGTTGGCTACTAGCTTTGCTGTGATTGGTTCGCGTGGAGCGGCAGTACGGTCTTGGCGCGCATAACCGAAGTAGGGCATCACAACGTTAATGGAGTTAGCACTAGCTCGTTTGCAGGCGTCAATCATGATTAGTAACTCCATTAAATGGTTATTTACGGGATAGCTGGTAGATTGAATGATGTAAATATCAAAACCACGAACACTTTCCTCGATATTGATCTGAATCTCACCATCCGAGAATTGACGGGAGGAGAGTTTTCCTAGTGGGACTCCGGTTTCTTTAGAAATACGTTCTGCAATTTCTGGATTAGAATTTAGTGAAAAGATTTTCATTTGCTGTTTGTCGGTTTGTGTCGCAATCATGGATGGGATGAACTCCTTTTGTTATTTCTTTCTATTCTATCAAATTTTATCGAAAGATACAGCCCTCTATAGTTTTGCGGAAAAGCGGGCAACTTTTGTTGGAGCCTTGCGTTGTTCAATATTGTGCTCCTTCAAAAAGTTTTCAAAATCTTCACGTCCTTGAGCAGGATTGGTAACCTCTAGCTCCAATTCATAGTCAATTTGGTCGAAGTAGCTACTCTTGTCGATGGCTAAAAGTCCGATAGGCAACTGAATTTCTACCCGTTCTGTGTGAAGGCTTCCCAGAATCCGCAGTTCTTCAAGGTCGATTCGCTCTTCTTGAATCAAGTCAAAAATGGGACCTTCTGGAAGATGTAGTTGGTCTGGGAATTGAGGCCAGATATTGTTTGGAAGTTCTTGATTGTATTCCATATTCCCAATGGCTTGTGGAATTTTTAGAGTTAGTTCCCCACCTTTCTCAAACGTTCGCACGCGCAAGGACATGCCATGTTCCCTCAAGGTCCAACTAGGACTATCAATGTAGTAGTTGGTCTGGTGGACAGGAGTCACTTCTGGAAAGAGCGAGCGAAGCTGGTCATATTCTGTTTTTTTCAGTAAATTTTTGAATTCAATTTCTAGGTGTTGCATTTTTGTGTCTCACTTTCATCCTATTCATGGAAAGGTTTTCAAGAATGTGTTAAAATAAGATTGTGTCTATTGTATTAAAAAAGACTAGGAAGCACAAGGAAAGGGGCGACAATGGAACCAAATTGGGAAGATTTACTAGATCCATACATTCAAGCCGTGGGAGAATTGAAAATCAAGCTAAGGGGAATTCGCAAGCAATACCGGAAGCAAAATCTTCATTCTCCCATTGAGTTTGTGACCGGCCGGGTGAAACCTATTGAAAGCATTAAAGAAAAGATGGTGATAAGAGCTATCTCTATGGAACGCCTGGAGCAAGATATGCAAGATATTGCTGGTTTGCGGATCATGGTGCAGTTTGTGGACGATGTTTACGAAATCTTAGAGGTTTTACGCCGCCGCAAAGACATGCGGATTATTCAGGAAAGGGATTACATCAATCACCGTAAGTCCAGTGGCTATCGTTCCTATCATGTGGTGATTGAGTACCCAGTTGATACCATTCATGGTTCCCGAACTATTTTGGCGGAAATTCAAATCCGAACCTTAGCCATGAATTTCTGGGCGACCATTGAACATTCCCTTAATTACAAATACAAGGGCAATTTCCCAGAGGAGATTAAAAATCGCTTGGAAAGAGCAGCTCGAATGGCCTATCAATTAGATGAAGAAATGGGGCAAATTCGGGATGACATTCAGGATGCCCAAGCACTTTTTGACCCTATGCATCGCAAGTTATATGACGGAGTAGGTAATAGTGATGACACTGATGAAGAATACCGTTAGACGAATCGCGATTGTAGCTAACCAACGGCCGCGTAGCCAGGAGATTTTTCATGAACTCAGTCAAAAACTCCGCCCCTACAAGCAGTTTGAGCTAAGCCGCAAGAACCCGGATATTGTCATTTCTATCGGTGGGGACGGGATGTTGTTGTCGACCTTTCATCGTTACAAGGACCAGTTAGACAAGGTTCGTTTTATTGGGGTTCATACTGGTCATCTGGGATTTTATACCGATTATCGAGATTTTGAACTAGACCTTTTGGTTCAAAACCTTCTTTTGGATCAAGGGGCACAAATTTCTTATCCTTTACTCCAAATTAAAGTCCACCATGAATCTGGTCAATTGGACGATTATCTAGCCTTGAATGAGGCGACTATTCGCAGGACCGATCGGACCATGGTAGCGGATCTGCACTTGAACCAAGTGCCATTTGAACGTTTCCGTGGAGATGGGATTTGTATTTCAACGCCGACGGGCTCCACAGCCTACAACAAGTCCCTTGGTGGAAGTGTCTTGCACCCAACGATTGAAGCTCTCCAGGTCACAGAGGTGGCTAGTCTCAATAATCGGGTTTATCGGACACTAGGGTCATCAATTATTGTCCCCCGTAAGGACAAGATTGAAATTCTCCCCCTATCGGATGCGACGCATACTCTATTAGTCGACAACCATGTTTACCAGGTAGACCAAGTCAGCAAATTTGAGTGCCAAATTTACCATCGTAAGATCGCCTTTATGGCTTCATCCAAACACACCAGTTTCTGGGAGCGAGTTCGGGATTCCTTCATTGGCGAGGTGGAGGACGAATGAGATTTCGATTTATTGTTGATGAGCATGTGAGGGTGAAGACCTTTGTCAAACGCCATGATATTTCTAAGGGGCTTTTGGCGAAAATCAAGTATCGTGGTGGTCAAATTTTAGTGAATGGGAAACCACAGTTTGCGACCTATCTTTTGGATATTGGAGATGAGTTGATTATTGATATCCCGGCTGAGCCTCCATTTGAAAAGTTAGAAGCCATCTCCCAGGACTTAGATATTGTCTATGAAGACCAGCATTTCCTAGTCCTCAATAAACCAGCAGGAGTAGCCAGTATCCCTAGCGTTAACCACTCTAATACCATGGCTAATTTTGTCAAAGGTTACTATCAGGAACAAGGTTATGAGAACCAGCAAGTTCATATTGTAACTCGACTAGATCGTGACACGTCAGGACTGATGCTCTTTGCCAAACATGGTTATGCCCATGCTCGTTTAGATAAGCAGCTTCAAGCTAGGGCCATTGAGAAAAAATACCTAGCTCTTGTTAAGGGAGAGCATCCTCTTCCGCAACAAGGGGAAATCATAGCTCCTATAGCTCGAAATCCAGAGAGCATTATCACCCGGCGCGTGGCACCAGATGGGAAGTACGCTCGTACCTCCTATCAAGTCTTAATCGACCACTCTCCAGTCTATCTGGTGGATATCCAACTGCACACCGGAAGGACTCATCAAATTCGTGTCCATTTCTCCCATCAAGGCTATCCTTTGTTAGGAGATGACCTCTATGGAGGAAGCTTGACGGATGGGATCCAACGCCAAGCCCTCCATTGCCATTCTTTGCGCTTCTTCAATCCCTTTTCAGAGGAAGAACTCTTTTTACAAGCCCCTCTTCCAACTGATTTCCAAGAGGTCCTCGGAGACCTGCCCAAACCTTAAGGAGGTTATATTATGAAAATTTTTGACAGCATTCGCCAATCCCTTCAAGGAAAGACCGTTAAAATTGTTCTTCCGGAAGGAGAAGAACCGCGTATCTTACAAGCAACTAAACGGATTGTAACGGATACAGACATTATACCAGTCCTCTTGGGAAGTCCGGAGAGAATCAAGCTTTATTTGGAAATCGAAGGTATTACTGAGGGATTTGAAGTGATTGATCCCAGGGAATATGAAGAGTTAGATGAGTTGGTTGAGAGCCTGGTGGAGCGTCGCCAAGGGAAACTTAGTGAGTTAGATGCACGCACCCTCTTAACGGAAGATGTCAATTATTTTGGAGTTATGTTAGTGCACACAGGTAGGGCCCAGGGGATGGTTTCCGGTGCGATTCACTCAACGGCAGACACTGTTCGTCCAGCCCTTCAAATTATTAAGACCAAACCTGGGATTAAACGGACTTCTGGATCTTTCCTGATGGTTCGTGGAGAAGAACGTTATCTGTTTGCGGATTGTGCCATTAACATTGAACCGGAAGCAGATGTCCTAGCGGAGATTGCAGTGAATTCTGCTGAGACTGCCAAAGCTTTTGGCATTGATCCGAAGATTGCCATGCTCAGTTATTCCACAAAAGGAAGTGGCTCTGGACCTAAAGTCAACAAGGTCGTTACTGCAACTAAGCTTGCTCAGGAGTTGGCTCCTGACTTGTTGATTGATGGAGAACTGCAATTTGACGCCGCTTACGATCCTGAAACAGCCAAGCTTAAAGCTCCTAACAGCCCTGTTGCGGGACAAGCAACCGTTTTTGTCTTCCCAAGTATTGAGTCGGGAAATATCTGTTACAAGATGGTTGAGCGCCTCGGCGGCTTCAGTGCGGTTGGTCCAATCTTGCAAGGTTTGAACCATCCGGTAAACGACCTTTCTCGTGGAGCCAGCATTAAGGATGTCTACAAGCTTACCTTGATTACTGCCAGCCAAGCCCTTTATCATTAATACTCTGTACCGTTTTAAATCGGAGCATAGCCACTTCGGTGAACCGGACTGATATACCCTGCCTATTCAACAGGTCTCCTAGACCTGTTGAACGACCATCATTGGTATGGAAAATCGCAAATTTTGGGTATTCTGATTTTGAAACTAACTGGATTTCAGTTTTAAAACCTTTCTTATCAAGGAGGTTGATATGGACGCTGAGAAACTTGTTTTAAAAAAGTTGTCAGAACTGGGAATTGATACTCGAAACAGTTCGAAATCTGAAAAGGCAATCCAATGAAGACAGAACTTAAGGTTCGGCGAAGAGGATTAACACATTCAGATTTTGAAATGTAATGAGTATGAGATTGAAACCGTTGAACATCCGCCTACTTGGACCACAGAAGAAGCAGATGCTTCTATTAAGGGAATCGACGGTGTCCGAACCAAAACCTTGTTTTTGACCAACAAAAAGAAAACCGCTTTTTATCTTCTGATTATGGATGATCAGCAGCAGTTGGATATGGACAAGTTCCGAGATTTAGTGGGTGCCAATCGGATTCGAATGGCTTCTGCCGATAGTCTCTTCCAAAAAATGAAGCTCACACCAGGAATGGTTTCCCCTTTCGGTCTTCTTTTGAATGAGGAGGGAGATGTTTTGCTTTATATGGATAGGGCCATTGAGTCTGAAGAACGCATGAGTTTTCATCCTAATACGAATGAGAAGACTATTTTTCTAGCGACAAAAGACCTTTTTCGCTTTTGTGAGGAGATCGGTTATCCGATAAACATTGTTGATTTGTAAGATTAAAACCAAAGTTTCAGTAGTGAGACTTTGGTTTTCTTTTACAAAATTTATAAAACGGTTTACTAAAAAATGAGATAAAAGTCCTAGCGTTGTCCCCTCTTTTTAATTTTAACTATTTTTTACTGTCAAAATCTTGAATGTAGCTTCTGTTTTTTATCTTAAATAGCGGAAATATCGCAGTTTTTTGACTTGTCATTGATTTAATAGTCATTATTTTATAAAAAATCCAGGAAATTGATTATAAATCGTTTACAAAACCGGTTTGATTTGGTATATTGTTTTTGAAAACGATTACAAAAGGAGGTTTTCTGATGGGAAGTTCATTTTCAGTGACTAAATTTTCGTTAGAAGGTAAGGTTGCACTTATAACGGGAGCATCCTATGGAATTGGCTTTGCGATTGCAAAATCCTTTGCTGACGTAGGGGCTACTATTGTTTTTAATGATATTAGCCAAGAACTTGTTGATAAAGGCCTTCAAGCATACATGGAGCAAGGGATCTCAGCTCATGGGTATGTCTGCGATGTTACCGATGAAGAGGGTATTCAGGCCATGGTCAAGCAGATTGAAGCAGAGGTTGGAGTCATTGATATCCTAGTCAATAATGCGGGGATTATTCGGAGAGTTCCTATGCATGAAATGTCTGCAGAAGCCTTTAGACAGGTTATTGATATTGATCTAAATGCTCCGTTTATTGTTTCAAAAGCGGTTATCCCTTCTATGATTAAAAAAGGCCATGGAAAAATCATCAATATTTGCTCAATGATGAGTGAATTAGGACGCGAAACCGTATCGGCCTATGCTGCAGCAAAAGTCTAGTGGTGAAAAGTCAAGTTCAAAGTTCTGAGCAGTTACTCTTTTTTTCAGAAAAAAGGGCGCACTGAAAAGAGCTAGCGAAAAATGATGTTTTTCAACCAATTTTCACTAGATTTTCAAGG
>NZ_JADPMS010000042.1:0-17221 GCF_015686645.1 Streptococcus sp. NLN76
TGGACGACTGCGTAAACCAATTGAAACGGTATTTTCGAGTTTAGAGCAGTTTGGGATTGAGGATTTAAGATGCAGGAATCTCTATGCTTTAAAATTTAAAGTAGAGGCCATCCTATTAACTTATTCCATATTACTTCATCAAAGCCAGATCGAAAATGGTTTCAGTCTAAAATATTCACTTGCTTACCCTTAAATCAACTAGCACAACGGGTAGATAGTGTTTTTTTGCGCTTTTTTACTGTGTTATTTTCAAATAAAAGACTATAAACGGAAGATGGCCTATCCGAAATCCTCCAAAAGTATGTGGACCATAAGGCACAGGAGGCACACCAAATTCCTGTAACGGTTTGCAGTGAGTAAACAAATATTATGAAAGCAATCTATAAAGAAAAAAACAGCTGACGTTTAGAAAATTGGCAGACAAACACCCCAACCTGACTGGGTTCAAGAGGCATTTAGGAAAAACTACATTGTCTGGATGGACAATCACGTACGTATCCTCCTATCTGGCTTGAAGCCGTCAACTTCAACAAATCTGAAGATTGTTGCAACAGGTTCAATAGGTGGAGGTTTTGCTGGATATGGAATGTACGTGCTAGGCTATCCTGGTGATTATTTAGATGTAACGAATCATCGAGTGGTATCAGAAAAACGATTTTTAAAGGAATACAAAATCATTGATAAGCAATGATTCCATAAATCGCTTGGATCTAATCAGCCAAGCGATTTATTTTTTGATCAACATTGAAGTCTGGTCTATAAATATTTGCAATTCAGATTCTGAGGCTAAACATTGGGAAAATGGTAGAAAAATAGATACCGTTATAAAAAAACAAAACCTGGCTACAATGACTTATAATTACCCAATAGAAACACAACAAAATGGAGATTTCTGTATCACGAGACAAAAGAGTTGGTTTTGCCACGAATACAAAACATTTTGAAAAAGCTAAAGCAGTCGCGAAGGCTAATGGTTTGACTATCTCTAGTGCAATGGATGTGTTTGAAAAACAAGTTGCTATTACCGGAAAAATGGCATTATTGGGAGATGAAAAAGAAATTCTATTTTTACAGGTACAAAGCCAAGTCAAACAAGCCATTGATAATTATTCAAATGGAGTAAACACATATTCTGTAGGGCACCTCGAAAAACTCCGGTTTTGCATCAAATCATGTCGTAGAAATCTTGATAAATCAATGTTCGAATTTTTAAGAGTTTAGTTTTTAGAGGTGCCCTGTAGATGAAGTAAGGGAGCGCCTTGGATTATAAAATACAATATAGCAATATGTCTCACAACACTTTAGTCGAGATAATAGAATGCATTATTCATAACTTCCATCAGAACAATCTACATTAAAAACGATTACTAATATAGTATTTTAGTTTGCTTTTAGTACAAGGCAGCGAGTCGCAGGCAGTACTATAGTACGGCAAGACGAGCTAACACAGTAATAAAAGATAAACTAAAAGAGTATATCATCACTAAAATTAGTGCTTTGGGAATATTCCCTGAGGTTGGATTTGATGCGGACGAAAACTTTCAAAAAAACTTAGACAAATTCCATAAAACAAGAGGCCTTACAATTGGAAAAGAGTATATTGCCTTGTATTTTGTCGACGATGATAAAAAGAATGTTGTCATTACCCACATTTTGTCAACCAGAAGTGATTATCTGAAACTGTTTATTTTATACTTTGATCATCAAAAGACCCTAGTAGAGCTGCATTCCACTAGGGTCTTTTGATGTAGTTTTAAAAATCTTTACATTATAAATAAGCCTACTTTATCCCATAGACCAGATTCAGTTTTTTAGCTTCATCTATCAATATCAATCACCTCATCCGCCATATCTCAAATTTCTGGGTTCTGTAAGGCAATTACAATGAATGGGGTGAACTTCTTAAGTATGAAAATAATATTTTCAATCACTTACGCTCTTGAAAATCGAACATTCTTTTGTTAGAATGATACTATCATTCGTAAATAAAGGAGAAACGACCCGTGGAACGGTTTTTTAATTTAAAAGAATACGGTACAACCGTATCAACTGAGGTCATGGCTGGGATTACAACTTTCTTTGCCATGTCTTATATTTTGTTTGTCAATCCGAGTGTGCTTAGTGTGGCAGGAATGCCAACCCAAGCAGTTTTCTTGGCAACAATCATTGCCAGTGCGGTTTCAACCTTAGTGATGGGACTATTCGCCAATGTCCCCTATGCCTTGGCACCAGGAATGGGGCTCAATGCCTTCTTTACCTACACAGTCGTGATTGGTCTCGGCTTTACTTGGCAGGAAGCCCTAGCCATGGTATTCCTCTGTGGTCTTTTTAACGTTTTCATCACTGTTACCAAGGTTCGGAAAAGCATCATCAAGGCAATTCCGGTCAGTCTCCAACATGCGATCGGTGGAGGGATTGGGGTCTTTGTAGCCTACCTTGGTTTCAAAAATTCCAATCTCATTACCTTCCTTACTTCAGCTTCAGACATTATCACTGTCAACGGAGTTGCTCCTGCTGAAGTGACTTCCGAAACCTTTGCCAATGGTGTTACTTCTGTTTTTGCAGGGGGTGGAGTTGTTCCTTCTATTTCCACTTTCACTGATGCAAGTGTCCTCTTAACTGTGTTTGGGCTGCTTTTAACAGCTGTTTTAGTCATCAAAAATGTACGTGGTGCGATTCTCATCGGGATTGTCGCAACGACCTTAGCGGGAATTCCGTTTGGAGTGGTTGATTTATCGACCATTGATTTCGCCAACAATAATTTGGGGACAGCCTTTGGAGAATTGGGAACAACCTTCTTAGCAGCTTTTGGTGGTTTTTCTTCTCTCTTTGCCGACACTAGTCGTTTGCCTTTGGTTCTGATGACCATTTTTGCCTTTAGTTTGTCAGACACCTTCGATACTCTCGGAACCTTTATTGGGACTGGTCGCAAGACTGGCATTTTCTCTGCGGAAGATGAAGAGGCTCTTGAAAACTCTACTGGCTTCAGTTCCAAAATGGATAGAGCCCTCTTTGCCGATGCCATCGGGACATCCATTGGAGCCCTCTTTGGAACTTCAAACACAACGACATTCGTTGAATCTGCAGCCGGTATCTCCGCTGGAGGACGCACAGGTCTTACGGCTGTTTCAACGGCAGTCTGCTTCCTCCTTTCGACATTCCTCCTTCCATTTATCGGAATCGTCCCAGCAGCAGCTACTGCTCCAGCCTTGATTATTGTCGGGGTAATGATGGTGTCCTCCTTCTTGGATGTTGACTGGAGCCAATTCGAAGATGCTCTTCCAGCCTTCTTCGCAGCCTTCTTTATGGCCCTCTGCTTCTCCATCTCTTACGGTATCGCAGCAGCCTTCATCTTCTACTGCTTGGTTAAGGTTTCAACTGGTAAGTCTAAAGAAATTCACCCAATTCTTTGGGGAGCAACTGGACTCTTTATTCTCAACTTTGTAATCTTGGCTTTACTATAACCCCTTTAAAACGGACTTTCGAGCGAAAGTCCGTTTTTTGCTTCTATCAATACTTCCGAAACCGTTGGTAACGGTCTTCCAGTAGTTGCTCTGTTGGTAGAGCTGATAAGTGAGCCAACTCATCCATCAACTGGGTCTTAATTAGTTGGATAATCTCACGAGAAAAGTAACCGCGTTCTGGGATGATCTTATCAATAATTCCCTGATTTTTTAAGTCGGCTGCTGTCATCTTCATCAGTTCAGCTGCTTCCATAGTTCGGCTTCCATCCTTCCACAAAATAGAAGCAAAGCCTTCTGGGCTAAGGATGGAATAGGTTGTGTTTTCCAACATCCAAACCTGATCGGCAAGGGCAAGGGCCAAAGCTCCTCCAGATCCACCTTCTCCGATGATAATGGCGATAATGGGCACCTTCAGGTCACTCATCTCCAGAAGGTTTCGGGCGATGGCTTCTCCTTGGCCACGTTCTTCAGCCCCTTTTCCTGGATAAGCACCGGCGGTATTGATGAAGGTCACAACAGGCCGCCCAAATTTTTCTGCCTGTTTCATCAGGCGGAGGGCCTTGCGATAACCTTCTGGATGGGGTTGTCCAAAATTGCGCTTCAAGTTATCATGGAAGTTCTTTCCCTTTTGAATCCCGACAACCGTTACGGCTCGTCCATCCAATTTTCCAATACCCCCAATAACTGCCGTATCATCACGGAAATTGCGGTCTCCATGTAATTCGAAAAAGTCATCAAAAATCACTTGGGCATAATCTAGGGCTGTCAACCGTCCTTGATTCCGAGCTTCTTTTAAAATATGTGCTACCTTACTGGTCATTTCCTTCCCCCATGAAAATTCAATAATTGTCCAACTGTAGCTGCTAAGTCTGTCCGTTTGACAATGGCATCCACAAAGCCATGTTCCTGAAGAAATTCCGCTTTTTGAAAATCGTCAGGGAGATTTTCACGCACAGTTGATTCAATCACACGGCGACCTGCAAAACCAATTAAGGTTTGGGGTTCCGCAAGAATAATATCCCCCTCCATGGCAAAGGATGCAGTAACACCGCCGGTTGTTGGATCGGTTAGGACTGTGAGATAGAATAATCCTGCATTGGAATGGCATTTTACTGCTGCTGAAATTTTGGCCATCTGCATAAGCGAAAGAATTCCCTCCTGCATACGGGCTCCTCCTGATGCGGTAAAAATGACCACTGGCAGTTTCTCCTGAATGGCATATTCAAAAAGACAGGTAATTTTTTCTCCGACAACCGTGCCCATGGAGGCCATGATAAAGTTGGAATCCATAATGGCAAGGGCAGTTTCTTGCCCTTGAATCTTGGCCCTACCTGTTACTACTGCCTCATCCAATCCTGTCTTTGCCTTTATAGCTGCTAATTTTTCCTGATAATTGGGGAACTTGAGAGGATCCTTTGTTGCAAAACCGGTAAACATCTCTTCAAAGGTCCCTTCATCCACCATGAGGTCTAAACGTTCTTGGGCTAAAATCCGAAAATGATAGGAGCAGGCTGGACAAATCTTAGCAGGTCCTAAATCTTTTTGGTAAATAGCCGATTTACAGGCGGGACACTTGGCAAAGAGTTCATCGGGTACTTCTGGCATCTCCCGTTCCACCTTCCGCCTAACCGAACGGTTGGGATTGATGCGGATATATTTTTCTTTTCGAGTAAATAGTCCCATCGCTTCTCCTTTCATTTTTCAATAAAAGAGTAGAGGCTGAGCAACATATATCAGCCTCTAAATTTTAGTTAGCGAAAATGCTTTGACGCAGTGTTTGATTGGTATTTTCGTTCGATTTTATTGAAAAAACATTTCATGCTCTCTTATCCAAAAACTCAGAGAGTCACTTCCTGACTCTTTGACCTCCGAAAATACCTAATCAACATTGACATGAACTTCGTTCATTTCATCTAGAAACTCTAAAGGCATTCAACATGCCTTTAGACCGGAGGTGGGAGTGAAACGGTTTGGGGAGAAACCGTTTCAGCTTACAACATGAAATAAAGACTTGTAACGAACAATTTTTCGTAAAAATTGTTCTGTCCCACTCTCCCCTAATCCTTTTCAGCATAGGCTGGCAAAAATTGTTCCATCAGAAAACTGGTATCGTAATCACCGGCAATCACGTGATCATCGGAAATAAGATCCAATTGGAAGTCAACATTGGTGACAACCCCTTCAATCTCTAGTTCATAGAGGCTTCGTTGCATCTTCATGAGTGCATCAAAACGGTTCTCACCATGAACGATGACTTTGGCGATCATGGAGTCATAATAGGGTGGGATTGTATAACCTGAATAGACCGCTGAATCCACGCGCAAACCGACACCGCCTGACGGTAAGTAAAGATCCGTAATTTTTCCAGGGCTGGGGGCAAAATTGAACTTAGGATTTTCAGCATTGATGCGACACTCTATGGCATGACCTGTAATCTGAATATCTTCTTGCTTACAGGATAATTCTTGACCAGCCGCGATACGAATTTGCTCTTTAATGATGTCGACACCGGTCACAAATTCAGTTACGGGATGCTCAACCTGAACACGGGTATTCATCTCCATAAAGTAAAACTCACCGCTTTTCTCATCGAGGAGAAATTCAATGGTTCCTGCGTTTTCGTAGTTCACGGCGCGGGCCGCCCGTACTGCCGCTTGACCGATCTTGGTCCGAAGCGTTTTTCCAATCGCAATCGAAGGCGCTTCTTCTAAAACCTTTTGATTGTTCCGCTGGAGGGAACAATCACGTTCTCCCAGGTGAATGATATTGCCAAAAGAATCCCCTAAAATCTGGACCTCGATATGGCGAGCTGGGTAAATCACTTTTTCGATATACATGGCTCCATTGCCAAAGGCAGCTTTGGCTTCTTGAGAAGCAGACTCAAAAGCAGGCGCCAAATCCTCTTGGCTCTTCACTTTTCGAATCCCTTTCCCGCCACCACCGGCCGATGCCTTGAGCATGACTGGGTAGCCCAGTCGATCTGCGATTTTCAAGGCCTCATCCGCAGTGAACACTTCGCCATCAGATCCTGGGATAACAGGAACCTTGGCTTTTATCATTTCGGAGCGGGCATTGATTTTATCACCCATCTTATCCATGACTTGGCCAGCAGGACCAATAAATGTAAGATTCATCTCCTCGCACATGGTTGCGAACTTTGAGTTTTCACTCAAAAAACCAAATCCAGGGTGAATGGCTTCTGCTTGGGTTACAATCGCTGCAGATAAGACCGCGTTCCTATCCAAATATGATTCTGTCGATTTAGCAGGCCCAATACAAACAGCCTCATCCGCCAAGGCAACATGGAGAGCTTCCTTGTCTGCTTCAGAATAAATCGCAACGGTTGCAATCCCCAACTCACGCGCCGCCCGAATAATCCGCACGGCAATTTCCCCACGATTGGCAATTAAAATTTTCTTGAACATTTTCTTCTCCTTTGGTGGAGTGTTATACTCTTTTAGTTTATCTTTTATTACTGTGTTAGCTCGCCTTGCCGTACTTCAGTACTGTCTACGACTCGCTGCCTTGTACTAAAAGTAAACTAAACGACTGTATACTTAACAATTTTCAAAATCAGAATACTCGCAGCATTTCAAAAAAAAGACGAGGAAATCCGATGATGATCGTTCAACAGGTCTAGGAGACCTGTTGAATATTACGAATAAGGCGTAGAAACACGCAATCAATCCGTTCATCAAGGAGGCTTGACAAAGTCAGATTTTGAAAAGTAATAAGGTTTAGCTACCAATGGCAAAGGTCAATACCCCCGAAGCAGCCAGCTGTCCATCAACCTCTGCCTTGGCTTCCACAACCGCAATCGTGCCACGACGTTTGATAAATTTAGCCGTCATGACCAACTGGTCTCCGGGAACCACTTGTTTTTTGAAGCGAACCTTGTCCATCCCTGCATAGAAAACCAGTTTGCCCTTGTTCTCTTCCTTAGACAGTTCCAAGACACCGGCTGTTTGCGCTAAAGCTTCCATGATGAGAACACCTGGCAT
Source organism: Streptococcus sp. NLN76 (assembly GCF_015686645.1). Taxonomy (NCBI): domain Bacteria; kingdom Bacillati; phylum Bacillota; class Bacilli; order Lactobacillales; family Streptococcaceae; genus Streptococcus; species Streptococcus sp. NLN76. The sequence continues at coordinate 7,466 of NZ_JADPMS010000042.1, forward strand.
AACTGGGTACTGTGGAAAATGCCCTTGGAAAAAAGGTTCGTTGATGGTGACATTTTTGAGCGCAACAATCTCATCTTCAGAGGTTTCCAGAATCCGATCCACTAAGAGAAAGGGGTAACGATGCGGCAGTGCTTCTTTGATTTGATTCAGATCCATCATTTGATGCGTACCAATCCTTTTCCAAATTCGACAACTTCTTCATTTGCAACTAAGATTTCCGTCACGACACCATCCTTGGGAGCCGGGATTTCATTCATAATTTTCATAGCCTCAACGATCAGCAAGGTCTGTCCTTTTTTAACCGTGTCTCCGACGGAGACAAAGGCTTCTTTATCTGGGGCCGGGGACAAGTAGGCTACCCCAACAAGCGGACTTTCGACCAGGTCACCTTCAACTGAAGCCTGTGACTCCTCAACAACTTCTACTGGTGGAGAGGTTACAGGCAAGGCTTCTGAGACTGTTGCTTGACCAGTTTGTACGGGATCTTTTTGCTCCACTACTGCTAGGGGAGCCTGTTCATTTTTGGAAAAACTCAGCTCATCCGTGTGGTTTTTGTAAGAAAATTCACGGAGACTGGAGCGATCAAATTGCGCCATCAAATCTTTAATTTCATTGATATTCATGCATATCCCTCCCAGCGCTTAAAGGCCAAGACAGCATTATGTCCCCCAAATCCAAATGTATTTGAAATCGCATAGTTCACTTCTGCCTCCAAGCCTTGACCATAAATGACATTTGCTTGAATGTCATCGGATAGTTCTCGTGTCCCGGCTGTCTTTGGAATAAAGCGATGTCTCATCGTTTCAATGGTTGCGATAGCCTCAACAGCACCGGCTGCTCCCAAGAGATGGCCGGTAAAGGACTTGGTCGAAGACACCGGAACCTCTGTTCCAAGAACGGCGACAATGGCCTGACTTTCCCCTTTTTCATTGGCTGGTGTCGAGGTCCCATGCGCATTGACATAATCAACATCCGACGGCTGGATCTTGGCTTCATCTAAGGCAAGCTTGATGGCCTTGGCTGCGCCAGATCCATCCGGAGTTGGCGTGGTCATATGATAGGCATCACAATTGGAACCGTAGCCAACAATCTCAGCTAAGATGGTAGCTCCTCGTTTTTGCGCGTGTTCCAGACTCTCGATGACGAGTACACCCGCACCTTCGCCCATGACAAAGCCATTCCGATCTTTGTCAAAAGGAATCGCCGAACGAGCAGGATCCTCTGTGGTCGATAGAGCTGTCAAAGCATTAAAACCACCAATCCCAATTCGGGTAATAGAAGCTTCCGAACCACCGGCTAACACCACGTCCTGATGACCATACTTGATTTCTCGAAAGGCCTCTCCAATCGCATCATTTGCGGAAGCACAAGCTGTTGTGACAGATTTACACACTCCCTGCGCCCCAATTTTGAGAGCAATATTCCCAGCTCCCATATTTGACAAGGCCTTAGGGATAAACATGGGCTTAATCCGCTTCATCCCACGCTCACTCATGCGAATAATCTGTTCTTCCAACTCCTGGAGACCACCAATCCCTGAGGAGACAATCACTCCCGTACGATTACGATCCACCTGTTCCATATCTAGACCAGCATTTTCCAATGCTTCCATGGCAGCGTAGATGGCATAGAGCGAGTACAGATCCATCCGATTGGTATCTTTTTTTACAAAATATTTATCAAAAGGAAAGTCTTGAATCTCTCCAGCATTCCGCACGTCAATCTCAGATACATCAAATTTTGTAATGGGCTTAATCCCAATTTTCCCCTCATAAAGGTTCGTCCAAAATTCTTGAGGTGTATTTCCGATTGGGGAGGTCACACCATAACCTGTTACAACCACACGCTTATTAGTCATCTTCTACCTCTTCTATTGCATCGTTAAACCGCCATCAACCGCAAGCACCTGACCTGTCAGATACTCTTGTTGGGCCAGGAAAACAGCTACATCGGCAACCTGCTCTGGCTGACCAAAGGCTTTCATCGGGATCTGTGCCATCATCGCAGTTTTCATTTTATCGGATAGTTGATCCGTCATATCGGATTCGATAAATCCAGGGGCAATCACATTCACCCGGACACCACGCGCCGCCACTTCACGAGCGACAGACTTGCTGAAGCCAATCAAACCAGCTTTAGAAGCCGCATAGTTGGCCTGGCCAGCATTCCCCATCAAACCCACGACTGAGGACAGGTTGATAATGGCACCTTGACGAGCCTTGATCATAGGCTTCAAGACTGCCTTGGTCATATTAAAACTACCGGTTAGATTAACTTTCAGAACGGATTCAAAATCTTCCTCCGTCATTTTCAAAATCAATGTATCATTGGTGATTCCTGCATTGTTAATCAGAATATCCACAGAGCCTAAAGCTTCTGTCGCTTCCGCTACCATCCGCTCTGCATCCGCTGCATCTGAGACATCCCCTGAAATCGCCACCACTTTGACACCATAGTCTGAAAACGGATTCAGTAACTCCTCTGAAATGGCTGAACGACCATTTAAAATAACATTGGCTCCTAAACTAGCAAATGTATGCGCAATCGCTAGGCCAATTCCACGCGTCGAACCTGTCACAAAAACATTTTTCTTTTGAATGTCCATTCGTTTTCCTTCCCCTTGAGCAGTGCTTCAAAGCTTTCCCTATCCTCGACCGATGTGGTGGAAAGCCCCTTATCAATTTTTTTCAAAAAACCAGATAAAACCTTACCAGGACCGATTTCGATGACCTCATCCAAGCCAAAGTCTTTCATCGCTGCAATCGAATCATAAAAACGAACCGGCTCCATAACTTGGCGAGCCAAGAGGCTCCGAATCTGATTGACCTCCATAATCTTGGCTTCTGTATTCCCAACCAAGGGAATCTTAAAGACTGAAAAGGAAATCCGCTCCAGCTCCAGCGCTAATTTCTCAGAAGCCGGTCTCAAGAGCGCCGTATGAAAGGGTCCCGAAACATTTAAGGGAATTAGGCGTTTGACCCCTTGTTCTTTCAAGAAAGAAACGGCCTCATCAACAGCTGCCACTTCTCCACCAATCACAATTTGATTTGGTGTATTGTAGTTGGCGGGACTAACAATCCCTTTAGCAGAAGCTTTTTGGCAAGCTTCTTCAATCAAAGCCGGATCGGCATTGAGAATAGCAACCATTTTTCCACTTCCAGCTGGAGCTGCAGTCTCCATATATTCTCCACGCTTGGCTACTAGAGCTACCGCATCTTCGAAAGCTAAAGCACCACTAGCCACCAAGGCCGAATACTCACCTAAAGATAAGCCGGCTACAATATCCGGCTTTATCCCATGCTCCGCCAATAGACGATAAATGGCAAGGGAGGTTACAAGAATGGCCGGTTGGGTGTAACGGGTTTGATGGAGCTTGACCTCATCCTCGTCAATCAAGGCCCGCAAATCGTAACCCAAAATCTGACTGGCTCGATCAAAAGTCTCCTTAACAATGGGATAAGTCGCGTACAAATCACTGGCCATCCCCAGAGTCTGTGACCCTTGACCTGCGAATAAAAATGCTTTTTTTGACATAGTTCTTTTCCTTTGGAGTATCTTCCTTTCGGGTACAATTTCTAGAGCAGCAGTCTCATGAAAGACTCTATGCCCAACGACTCGCTTCTCCTAAAATAACCTCGCGAGCCCCAGTCACTAGATCTTCCACGATTTCTTGACAGCTTTCTTCCTTCCGTACCAGTCCTGCAATTTGACCGGCCATCACAGAACCGTTGACAACATCGCCATCCACCACTGCATTTCTGAGAGCACCTGCCCCCAATTCTTCAATTTCATCAGCAGAACGGGTTCCTGCCAGGAACTCTTTTTCCGCATTGGCGTAAGTGGTGGTCAATTTATTTTTAAGCGAGCGGACCGAATGCCCCACAACGGATGCCGAAACAACCGTATCAATATCCTTGGCCTTCAAGACCTTATCTTTGAAATTCTGATGGGCGTTGGATTCTTTTGCGACCACAAAACGGGTTCCAACTTGAATGGATTCTGCTCCAAGCATGAAGGCTGCCGCAGCCCCATGACCATCCGCAATCCCTCCGGCAGCAATCACAGGAATGGTGACTGCATCTACAACTTGGCGAACCAAGGTCATTGTCGTCAATTTACCAATATGACCTCCGGCTTCCATCCCTTCCGCAATCACAGCGTCAGCCCCTAGCTTTTCCATCCGTTTGGCCAATGCAACTGAAGGGACAACAGGAATCACCTTGATCCCCGCCTGGTGAAAACGGTCCATGTATTTTCCTGGATTCCCGGCACCCGTTGTAACCACCTTGACCCCTTCTTCAATCACAAGGTCTACAATATCATCCGCAAAGGGAGACAGGAGCATGATATTCACCCCAAAAGGCTTATCCGTTATCGCTTTGACCTTATCGATATTTGCCTTAACAACCTCTTTAGGGGCGTTCCCCCCACCGATAATCCCTAGACCACCGGCATTGGATACAGCTCCAGCTAAATCTCCATCCGCTACCCAAGCCATTCCACCTTGGAAAACTGGGTAGGTAATCCCTAACAATTCTGTAATTTTTGTGTTCATTTTCTCTACCTTATCTGATTTCTTCTTAAAAAATACTTTGACCATTAAAGTATTTTTTAAGAAGAAAGGTTGGATCCAATCCCCATCAAAAATCAACCAAAGATTTTCAATGAGGATACCTCACAACCTCAATTCTTATATACTCGAAACCGTTCGAAATCTGGAACGAAGATTAATCCAGAAAACTGGATTGATCTTTTTTGCCGATGAGGCAAGCATAGCTTGCCACCTTTACTGATGAAGGCTGAACTATAGTTCGGCGAAGAAGATTAACACATTCAGATTTTGAAATGGAATGAGTATTATTTGGTTTTTTCCTCAACATAAGCAACCAAATCACCCACATTGCTCAAACCATCCTCTGTTTCGATCTGGATATCAAAAGCATCTTCAATTTCTGAGATTACTTGGAAGACATCCAATGAATCTGCGTCCAGTTCGTCAAATGTTGTTGTCAACGTTACTTCTTCTGCTTCTTTACCAAGCTCTTCAACGATAATTTCTTGTACTTTCTCAAATACTGCCATGATTTTTCTCCTTTAAAATAAATAAATAAATAAATAAATAAATAAATAAAATTTTTAAAACTCGAAACAGTTCGAAATCTGAAATGAATTTTAATCCAGGAATTGGATAAAAATTTATAGGTAATGAAGCAAGCATCGCTTGCAATCAATCCGATGAAGGCAGAACTAGGGGTTCGGCGAAGAGGATTAACACATTCAGATTTTGAAATGGAATGAGTATAATTACGTTAAAACGAGGATATTTCCCCACGTCAGGCCACCGCCAAAGCCTGAAAGTAAAAGCTTCTGGCTTCCATTCATGGGGATAGTCCCATTAGCCACATTTTCAGATAACAAAATAGGGATAGAGGCGGCCGAAGTATTGCCATAGTGCTGCATGTTGGCCAAAAACCTTTCCCGTGGAAGGTCAATTTTCTTAGCCATGATATCCAAAATGCGGATATTGGCTTGATGCAAGAGGAGATAATCAGGTTCCCCTGACTCCTCAATCATGACCTTCACACTCTTGGAAACCGTCTTGATGGTAAAGTCAAAGATTGCTCGGCCATCCATTTTCAAGTAAGGATTCACATCTGTTCCCTGGTAAAAGGGATTAGCCACAGTCGTCATGCCAGACTCTAGACCAGTTTTACTTCCGTCAGTATAGAGTTTTTCCGCTAGAAAATGCTCTGTCTCTGACCGTTCAAGCAAAACACCACCGGCACCATCACCGAAGAGGACTGCTGTTCGGCGATCTGTCCAATCAAGCGCCTTGGAAAATACCTCAGCGCCAATGACCAGACCTTTCTGAGAGGTTCCTGATTTGATGAACTTCTCAGCGGTTGCGAGGGCAAATACAAATCCTGAACAAGCTGCTGCTAGGTCAAAAGCAAAGGCATTTACCGCACCAAGAGCAGCTTGCACACGCGCTGCGGTTGAAGGCATATTCGAATCAGGTGTGATGGTTGCGACCAAGATAAAGTCTAACTCCTCCGCCGCATAACCCGACTTTGCCAACAAGTCTCGGGCTACTTCAATCGCCAAGTCACTCGTCTGTTGCCCTGTAGAGATACGACGACTTCTAATGCCCGTCCGACTGCTAATCCACTCATCCGAAGTATCCATGATTTTCGATAAATCCTCGTTGGTGACAATTTTTTCAGGAACATAGTGAGCAACGTGACTGATTTTTGCAAAAGCCATTTATTTAAGCTCCTCTAAGAATTGATGAAGTTTTTCCAATCCCCGTTGCATGACTTCCAACTCTGCTGGATCCATCCCGTCGGTAATACTGGTGACCATGGCACGATGGAAGCGTCTATGCAAGCGGTAAATCAATCGTCCTTTCTTGGTTAAGCCAAGATGAACCACACGACGATCAATGGTAGAACGTGTTCTCACAATATAACCCTTGGCCTCGAGCTTGTTCAGACTGGTGGTCACAGTCCCCAAAGTCACCATGAGGGTTTGGGCAATCTCGCTTGGAGTCACATCAGGTCTCTTACCAATCTCATCAATGGTGTGCATTTCCTTAATGGATATGTCCTTAAAACGACTCGTTTTTAAACTATTTTCCTCAATAATCAAAACATTATTAAAAATATCAACCAAGTAGTCATTGATTTGTTGATAATCCATGATGGACCTCCTGCAAGTGTTTGATTATCAAAGTTGCTAAAACTTTGATAATCAAACTATAACAGATAACAAAACATCTTGCAAGGTTTTATTGTGAAATAATTTGATTTTAAAACTATTTGCCTAAAAATTTGGGACGGCGTTGCTCTGAATGAGCCCTCACACCCTCCTTGAAATCCTCCGTAAATGCCAATTCCTTCTGCAAGGATAGTTCTAGTTTGGCATAGTTTTCCCAGGCGGAAAATTCACTTTCCCAGACCATGCTCTTGATGGCTCGGTAGGTATTCTTGGAGCCCCGAGCTAGCTTTTTCAAAAGCTGATCGGCTACTTTGGTTACTTTCTCACTCTCACAAACTTTATAGACAAAGCCCCAGTCCAGAGCTTTCTCTGCAGAGACTGCTTCTCCTGTCATGGTAATTTGTGTCGCTCGATTGATGCCAATAGAGCGGGTTAAGAGAAACAAGCCTCCTGCATCTGGGGCTAGACCAACTCCCACAAAAGCTTGGATGAACTTGGATTTTTCAGATGCGATACAGAAATCTGAAGCCAAGACCATGTTAAAAGCTGCACCGGCAACCGGACCGTCCACCAGCATGATAACAGGAATCCCTAATTTTTTTAAGGCCAAAGAAATTTCGTTTACCTGTTCTGCGATGCGAACCAGGGAATCGACATCGTCCTTATCGACAGCTTCCTTCATTTGAACCAAATCACCACCAACAGAAAAAACTTTTCCAGCCGCCTGAATGACCAGCACTCGCAAGGATTCATCGCTTGCGACATCCGCTAAGGCTGCTAAGATACTGTCACACATGGGGACGTTAAAGCCATTTGCCACTTCTGGTCGGTTTAGCGTCAATCTTGCAAGCCCATCCGTTTTTTCCATCAGAATTCCATAATATGCCATAAAACCCCTTTCCTTTTATTCTTAAATGGTTTGATTATCAAACCTTATTAGACACTTTACCACAAGTTGAACAATTTCTCAATAATTTTTACAATTTTTTTAGTTTTACCCTATAAATTATTTGAAGTGTAAAATAATTGAGAGACTGCTTCCAAAAAGGCGAAAAAAGACTGGGCAAAACTTCCAGCCTTAAAACTTTGATTAGTGAAAACTCTTTGACGCAGTGGTTGATTCGGTCAAACAGCTAAAAGGCTGTTTGAGGTGCAGATAGGATTTGCGAAGCAAATAACAATTATTCATACTCGAAACAGTTCGAAATCTGAAAAGGCAATCCGATGAAGACAGAACTTAAAGTTCGGCAAAGAGGATTAACACATTCAGATTTTGAAATGTAATGAGTATCACTTTTATTGAGAGAACATTTCATGTTCTCTTATCAAGAAGCTCAAAGAGTCATCTCATGACTCTTTGAGTCCAGAAAACAACCTAATCAACATTGTCATGAACTTCGTTCATTTCATCTAGAAACTCTAAAGGCATTCAACATGCCTTTAGACCGGAGGTGGGATTCAAACAGTCTGAGGAGAGACTGTTTGAACCCGAGCCTAACAATAAAAGAGCGAGGTCGGTTTGGGGAGAAACCGTTTCAGCTTACAACTTGAAATAAAGACTTGTAACGAACAATTTTTTTGCAAAAATTGTTCTGTCCCACTCTCTGTTATCTCACCACTTGGTTAAACTAATTTCCCCGCTGGAAAGCTTCTGTATTCCTGTGCTGGTTTCAACAAGAAGCTCCCCAGTTTTTAAAATATCGACTGCGGTAGCCGTCAGTTTTTGTCCTTGAAATTGGTAACAAATCTCACGACCTAGAACTAGAGAGTGTTTTTTGTAAAGATCAAAAAGATCTCCTGATTTACTGGTCAAAAAGATTCGCCAGATTTCCGCGATTAGCTCATTTCTGTTTATCTGGGGCTGACTGGTAAAAAGCGAGCCTGCCTTGTCTTCCAGGTCCTTTGGAAATTCTGGTATACAGAAATTGATGCCCACTCCGATGATGATATGGGCCACGGTTCCAGTCTCAACATCTGAGACAGCCTCTGTCAAAATACCGGCAATCTTCTTCTTGCCAAGATAAATATCATTGACCCATTTGATGTTGGTGTCTATCCCTGTCAGATTGTGGATTGCCTTGACAATACTAGCCGCAATCAAGAGGGTATAACTTGGAAGTTGGTCAAAAGGTAGCTGTGGCTCCAGATGGAGGCTCATGTAAATCCCTCCCCTTTCAGGCGCAAAAAAGGAACGGGAGAATCGCCCACGTGCTGCTGTTTGACTCGGAGCCAGGTAAAGTGCGGGACTTGGATTTCCAGCATCAATCCCCTGCTTGGCATCCAGTTGTGTTGAGGAACTGGTTGAATTGTGATAGACAGCTAGCCCTGTTTGTTCCGCAATGGCTTCTGGTAGTAGAAGATCCCCAGCTACCAAACGGTAACCCCTATTCTTCAAACTGTCAATCACAACTCCTTGCTTTTCTAACTGTTTGATAGCCTTCCAAATGGCTGCGCGTGACACTCGGAGTTGTTCCGCTAGCGCTTCACCACTCACAAAATCTGTGACAGTCGAGAGTTCTTGGAAAATTTTTTCATAAGTTTTCATAATTATAGTTCCCCATTAGAAAGACGAAAGGCCATCAGACTTGCGACAGACGCTTTTAAGAGATCTCCGGGAATGAAGACCAAATTGGAAATCAGGGATTGACTAAGAGGCATATTCGTTACATGGGATAGCCAAATCGAACCTAGAAGATCCACAAAAAGAACCCCAATCAGAATCGTGACTAAGAAAAGGATTGGAAAAGTGACTCGCTCAATCCTTGAGAGAATCAGTCCCATGAAGAAGGGAACCAAAGCCCAGGCCAAAAGATACCCCGCAGTCGGACCAGCTAGTGCCGTCAAAGTCGTTGATTTCCCTGAAAAAACGGGAATCACCAAACCAAGCAGGAAAAAAAGCAACATGGTAAAAGCAATGTCATTAAGTTAAGGATTTCGAAAGCTCCTAAATCGAGCTTTCGAAATCTTTTTTTGCTATACTTAGGCTCAAGGAGGTGGATAGAATGCCAAATCAAGTAAAGAAGCAACTACGAAATAGTA
>NZ_JADPMS010000043.1:0-15134 GCF_015686645.1 Streptococcus sp. NLN76
CTATTATACTTGATAATCCATTGGCGTAGTTGATAAGGAGATCTTAGTCCAAATTTTGAAGCTATTTCTAAAAGAGAACCTTCTCCTAATTTATAGGCTTCAACACAGCTAAGTTTAAACTCTGTAGGGCACCTCTAAAAACTAAACTCTTAAAAATTCGAACATTGATTTATCAAGATTTCTACGACATGATTTGATGCAAAACCGGAGTTTTTCGAGGTGCCCTGTAGTATAGCTTTGATTATGCTTCGTGGACTGTAGCCCTTCAGGACCCTGAGATTGATACATTTTAATCCATTTTCGAATAGTACTGCAATCAACACCATATTGAAGAGCTAGCTCGGAACTTGAAGCTTTACCTTCAATGTATTGGGTTACCGCTTTTAGTTTATCTTCAAAACTAATTTTACTTTTACGCGACATAATAAAAATCCTACTTTCGTAAACAGTACTTTATTTATTTGTACTGTCTACTCAAGTAGGACTATATCAGTTTTAAAACCAAGGATTTTTTGTTAGGAGAAGTCCCGTAAATTTAAGCGGGTGTCCGGCTGTGGCAGTCCGTATTTTTGACGCGCTTTCATCCGAAAACGCATGACATATTGGCTCACAAGATAAGAACTAATGCTAAGAACAAGGCCTAACCATAAGGGAGAAGGACCCACTAGCCACAAGGCCAAGAGAGTTACGAGAAGGCCGATGGAGAGGTGGAGAATGTTTTTAGCCTTAAATTGATAATAAGGATAATTATAAACGGTCAGGAAATAAGTCCCTAGGTAGAATAAAACCACTGCAATCAGTAATAAGATTTGCCCCAGCTCAGCATGGTGATGATCGGCTAAAAACTCAACAGAGACCGTAAAGAAATTAATGCCTAATACAACAAGCAAGTGACAATAGAATAAAGGTGCAACGAGTTTTTTGGAATGGTGATCAATCGCTATAAAGGTCTGGGTCATATAATTAATGAACATAAAAGCCATGGCAGTGAAGAGGAAAACTCCATTAATCAGCGTTTCTCCGATCGGATAGGAGCCAATAATCGCAATAACCGACTCCCCAAAGGATAAAATGGTGATCAATTGACCACGTTCGACAGCATGTGGAAAATTGGTTGGAAGGTCTTCCTCACCACTATAAAAAAGCTTAGCAGAAAGAAGCGGAATCAGAACGGGTAAGATGTAGACCACTGACATCCAGATACTCCATCCTCCAATCCCTATCATGAACGGGACTAAAGGAACCATGTATAGCAATAGAGAAAGCATGGACAACTTCATATCCCGATTAAAACCATGGACTCTCCCTTTGATAAAGTATTGTAAGCTTATAAGGCCATAGGCTAAAAATAAGAGGCTATTAAATTGAACCACAACCGGACTTCCAGCTCCCAGTTCGGATGTGTCTAAGTTGAAATTCATGGCCAAGTGCCCTACGACAAACATCAGAGCAATGACTGTATAAATATCGGCTCGCCTAGAATCACCATATTTTTGATAATAAAGAACTTCATTAAACCAAATATTCATTAAAACAATATTGGCCATCACAAATAAAAGAATGTTCTGACCGCTAATGTGTTCCATATGAAAGGAACCATTCAGGGCCCTTAGGGCTAAAACAAAGGCTAAATCAAAAAATAGTTCGTAATTCGAAACGCGTTTAGCCAAACCAGTTTTTGTTGACATACTACTCCTCACTAAAAAGAATAAAAATACAGACCCCATTGTAACAAATCAACTGGTAAAAGAAAAGGGCTAAAAAAGCCGGAAAATACTTCCCGACTCCTATAATCACTCTTAAAACTTGAAAACATTCTTCAGGAAAGACCTTATTGATTGGCGATGCTTGCAAAACCAGCACGTAAATCAGCATTGGCAGTTGGCTTAAGGTAGAGGACCGGGCCATCCCATTGGTTAGTATATAAAACAATAGGGGAACCAGAGCGATCAAATGCAAAATAATAAATATGATTAACAGAATTCGTTAAATACTGATAGTTTGCGACTACATTGTAATCTCCATCCCCACGACCATCAGATGATGCTTTGAGACTAACATCACTTCCGCCAACGTTAAAGGACCATCCGTCTATAAACTTAGTCCCTTTATTTTCATACCCTGGTTGATTCATAGAATTCCCCCAGCTAACCATGAAATCAGCCAAGGCTGCTTCTTTTCCACTATCCCATAAGGCTGGGGCTGCCGTCTCTGTTGAGGAATCGTTCTTGTCCGAGCCGGAGTTTTCTGAAGTACTGGAGGCCTCTTCCTTTAGTGCCTCCGAAATACTTTGAGCTTCCGTTAGAGAGGACGAATTTTTGAGAAGATTGTGATAGGCTTCCTGCATATCCTCTGGAGCTTCTTGGAAGACTGTCTCGTCTTTCTTGGTGTAATAGACTTTTCCATTTGAAGCAAGCAGGATAGTATAAGTCTCCTTGTCCTTATCCAGAAGGTTTTGCGCCAAGTAGACTTGTCCCATTCCAGCAGCTCCTATCAGTTGATCATCAGGTACGCGAGGTTTTAGGAGTTTTTCAAATTCATCCTGTGTACTATTGTAATAGGCATGTGTCGAACCTTTAAGGGAGTATATTTTGAAAAGAATAGCATTATCCGTAAAATCTTTTACCTGATCACTAGACCCCTTCATTCCCAAAAGACGGATGTCATATTTATCCCTTTCTTCAATCAGATTGAGATTGCTTTCATTAGAAGCTTCTTCCAGACTCCCCATCGTAGTCCAACCAAATCCAGCCAAAATATCACCATCAACCGATTCTTTTTTAATCACATGGGCTGAACCAGTTCCGTGTGTTGGCAAGGTCGTTGACCGAACGGTCACCGCATCTTGACCATAGGGACTATCATATAGCCATTTCCCAAAGTTTTGAGAAACCAACTTGGCTTCCTCCTCACTGAGTTGCTCAATCCTCTCAGTATAATCCACTTCTTCTGAACCTTGATTCACTGACTGGGATACCGAGACTTGGCTATTTGTAGACTGGCTGTAGACATAATAGCCAGCTCCCAGAAGAAAGGTAGCTATAAAAATAGTTCCCCATAACCAAGTCGGAAGGCCTTTGGTTGATTTTTGTGCAGGTTGAACTTGAGCGATTTGTGGTTGCGGAAAACCAGCTTGTTTAGCCCGCATAAATTCTTCAGGTGTCGGTTTGCGACCAAAAACTTGCTCAAAAGCTTGAGACCAATCGTTTGCATTCATGCTCTTCTCCTATCCTAACATTTCCAATAGTGGTCCAAGGGCAAAATAACCCAAAATCACAGCCAAGGCAATGGTCAAAAGAACAATCGCAATCATGGCTAGGACTCGCAAAATTCGCAGACCTGTTGAGGTTTGTTGCGGATTTTGATTAGCAGCTGGTTGTGGTTCTTGACTTGTCTGAGAGGTTCCCATTGTTACTGTAGCCTCTTCTGGTCTAGCGATAGCTTGAACAGGTTGAACTTCTTCAGTGACCTCGAATTCAAGACTGGGCTGGACTACTGGTTCCTCTTGTAGAGTGTTTGATTGAGCGGACTGGGTTACAGGCTCTTCTGGCTCAGAAGCCGCTGTCCCATTATCTTCTGGCACTGCTGGTTGAGAAGCGATTTCTTCTGAAGGACTTGTTTGGGATTCAAACCCAAGCTCTTCATCTACTTCTGGACCAACAATTGCTGGAAAGCCTTGTGTTTTAGCTGCCATAAATTCTTGAGGGGATGGATTTCGGTTATAGACTTTGGTAAAAGCCTCCGTCCATTGAGCAGCTGTCAGGCCACCTGATTTTTCCACTACTAGTTCCGGAAAACCCGCCTTTTTAGCCTCCATAAATTCTTGGGGCGACGGTTCCCGACCTTCAATTTTTTTAAAGGCATCAGACCATTCTTTTCCTGTCATAATTTTTCCTCTTTCATATCTGTTGCTTTTAGAATAACATCATTAAGATGTGATTACAAGGTGTATTTAACCAATGGTTAAAAGGAACTAGAAAAAGGCCCATGGATATGATAAACATGGACCTTGTGAATCGTTAACTGAAATTGAATCAGTAAAAGGAAATTAGTTTCACTAAATATTCACCAGCAATCATCGCTGACAAGACACCAAAGACAAATAAGACTAGTCCGTTCACAACAACTGCAAGAATATATTTATAAAACATATCCAAAGAGGATACATCGCGCGAGTGGGCTAAGGCAAAAGTTGTGGCTAGTCCAAACACTAGTAAACTAAGAACAATCAAGATAAAGGCAATAGAATAAACATCGATTAACACAAATAGAGTCGTAAAAGCCATCATGACAATATTCACAGAGAATAGACGTCCGTACCAATCAAAGGCTTTTGTTAATGTGAATTGTGTATCGCTATAAACAAAACGTTTAGCTACAAAACCAGCAAAAATAATGGCAAATAGCGATAAAGCAGCTCCAACTAAAATGGCCATAAAAGCTGAGAAGCCAACTGGATTACTCATAAAAGGGGTTGAACTGTCAGAATAATAACTGTTAAGGCCATTAATGAAATTTGATCCCACTCCCGCTGTTTTACGAGCAATAATAAAGACTGTCAAGGTATAAAACAGGGTCAAGAGACCAAAAGCAATCCAGCCATTAGCAGGGGTTGTTTGTACAACGGATGTTGGTGCTTTCAAGGCTGATACAAACCAATTCCAAAAATTACGTGAGGTCTGCTTCATTTGTTCCTGGCGTTCAGGCGACACCAATGGTGCTGCTTGGGGAGCTGGTGGTACTTGACCTTGTTGTGCAGCTTCTGGTTGAACAGGTGGCACTTGATTCACTTGTGCAGCTTCTGGAGCGACTACTGTTGTAGTTGCTTGTGCAGCCTGAGGTTGACTTGGAGCAATATCTACAATTTCCCCATTTTCCATAGCTGCAGCTAATTCTTCTCCAGTCGCAGGGCGTCCGTTAATTGCCTCAAAATATTCTAACCAATCTGATCGGTTCATCGTTATCTCCTCTTTTTCCTAAACTTTTCTATTGAAATTTAACAATCCGTTAAATCAATACCTCGATATTATATCGTTTCAAAAGCTAGATGGCAATAGACATTGAAAGGATTTTCACGGAATACCTAAGGAAAATAGATTATTGAGAACATTATTCAACCTTCAGTTTCTTTTATCCATTGGTTCAGTAAACCTAGGTCATATTTCCAGGCGAGGATTCGTTTGACAGACTGATCGATCCGCTTCTCGGTCAGTTCACCTTCTTCAATTTTATCCAAAAGGTATTGAATTTGACTGCTGTAGCTAGATCCTAAGATGAGGTCATTACCGGCTTGAATAACCTGAAAAGCTGCCTCATCTTGATCAACAAAATCAGCTAAACCTGCCATATCCAAATCGTCCGTCATAATAACTCCCTTAAAGTTCAGCTCTTTCCGAAGAATATCGGTGACTTTTTTAGAAATCGACGATGGGACAGAATCTACTTGGGTAAGGATATTGTGAGATACAAGGATGCTATCCGCCCCATTCTCGATTCCTGCTTTAAAAGGAAGGAAATCGGATTTCCTCAAACTCTTCAAGGATCTGTTATCACGAATAATAGCTGTATGACTATCCCCATTGTTACCATATCCAGGGAAATGTTTCAGCGTGGATCCTAGACTTTCTTTTTTAAAGGTTTGAACAACTTCAGAAACATAATCTGCCGTTGTTTTAGCATCTTGGCCAATAGTTCGGTTGTAGATAAAGACATCGGGATCTGTTGCTACATCCGCAACAGGTGCCAAACCAGCGTTGATCCCTGCTTCTTTAAGCGTTCGTGATTTCCGTTTTGCATCTGTTACGATAGCATCCATTCCACCTTTATGATACAGTTCCATCGGTGATAAGAATGGTTCTGAAAGAATACTACTTATCCGTGTTACTGTACCTCCCTCTTCATCTGATCCGATCAACATGGGAACTTTGGAGGTCTGTTGAAACGAATCTGTTAACTCTCGAATCCGCCCAATCGTTTGGCCTTCAAAGTCTTTCCCAAACAAGATATAGCCACCCAATTGATAGTCTTTGATATCTTGGATCTGATTGGAATACGGTAGACGGGCCCAAAAGAGCTGTCCAACTTTTTCTTCCAAGGTCATATCATCTAGTAAGGCTTGAATCGTTTTTTCCTTCTGCGATGGCTGCTTCTTTCCACTTTTTGTCACATCCGTCTTACTTTGCGAACTTTTCTCCTTTTGATTGGCCCCAAAAAGGAAAAACAAACTACTAAAAACGAATACATAAAATACTAGAAATACAATCGGTTTTAATCTTCTTCTCATACTGTTCATATTATAGCATCTCTGCTGAACGAGGACCAGTGGTTAAAAAGTAAAAAGCCTCAAGCAGCGTACAAATCTACTCGAGACTCCTTACATTCATTAGGATCTAACTTCCTTCAAAGCATCTTCAATTTGCTTTAAAACAGCCCTCATAGAGTCTTCATCGTTCACAAAGTCAAACTGGTTCCCATCAATTCGAACCTTAGGACTCTTATCATACGCTTCATACCAGCCTGGATAGGCGCTATGAACTTGCTGATAATAAGCCTTTAAATCTGGATTCCCATCAATCTGTTCATAGTCCCGGCCACGAAGGGCAATCCTGTGCAACATGGTGTCAAAGGAAACATCAATATAAATAAGCAAATCCGGTGCTTTTTTAGGCATGCCCTTCAACTCTTCCATCATATTATCTAGAAGCTCGTGGTAAACCTGATGCTCCTCCTGCGTAACATTGCCATTTCGGTAGTTCAAATCTAAAAAGAGAGCATCTTCAAATATAGAGCGATCTAGAACATTATTATCATCCTTATAGGCCTCTTTAATGCTCTTAAAACGTTTATTTAAAAAATAAATTTGCAAAAGAAAGGCATATTTCTCTGGATTTTTATAGTAGAGATCCAAAACGGGATTGTCATCTACCGATTCATAGAAAACCTCTGTCCCAAAATGTTCCCCCAAAGCCGCTGCCAAGGATGATTTTCCGGCACCAATGGTACCCGCTAAAACTAACAAAATTTTCATTCCCTCCTTAGAATTTGAGCAAGTCTTTGAACTCAAAATTGACTATCTCAAAAAAATCAATTACTCCCTACTACTTTATCACAATAGACTTCTTCTTCCTAGAGTCTACCACTAAAAAATGAAAAAAAAGCCAAGCAAAAGGTTAGTAGGAACCTACCTAACTCCTAAAAATCCTCTGGACCGATAGATGGCTTCCTTCTGAAGCTCCATAAAATAGAAAATGAGACCTGAACATCCGTTAGGTCTCATTAATCATTTTATTTTTACGCAGTGGTTGATTCGGTCAAACAGCTAAAAGGCTGTTTGAGGTAATAGATAGAATTTGCGAAGCAAATAATATTTGTTCGCCTTTATTGAGAGAACATTTCATGTTCTCTTATCCAGAAAACTCAAAGAGTCAATTTCTGACTCTTTGACCTCCAAAAACAACCTAATCAACTGTGCGGGGGTGATAATACGAACTAAATTTTATAAAATTTAGTTCTGTATCACTCCCTAATCTTCGTTTACGTAAGGCATTAGGGCCATAACGCGTGCGCGTTTGATGGCGTTTGTGACTTTACGTTGGTTCTTCGCTGAAGTACCAGTTACGCGACGTGGAAGGATTTTTCCGCGTTCTGAAACGAAGCGGCTTAGAAGTTCTGTATCCTTGTAGTCAACGTATTCAATTTTGTTTGCTGCGATGTAATCAACTTTTTTACGGCGTTTGAATCCGCCACGACGTTGTTGAGCCATTGTATTCTCCTTTATAGTATTGTCTTAGAAGGGAAGGTCGTCATCAGAGATGTCCATGGGACTGGTAGCACCAAATGGGCTGTCATTCCGAGAAAAATCAGGCATGCTAGGTTCAGCACTTGGCTGGCTGGCAGCTGGAGCAGATCCAAAGCTGTTGCCACCACCGAAACTTCCGCCACCACTGTTGCCTTCACGGACAGCACGACTTTCCAAGAGTTGGAAGTTGTCTGCTACGACTTCAGTAACGTAAACACGTTGCCCTTGTTGATTTTCGTAATTACGGGTCTGGATACGGCCCGTAATTCCGATTAATGCACCCTTCTTCGCCCAATTCGCCAAGTTCTCGGCTTGTTGACGCCAGATGACTACATTGATGAAGTCAGCCTCGCGCTCACCATTTTGACTCTTGAAGGTGCGATTCACAGCGAGGGTGAAAGTCGCCACTGCAACATTAGATGGGGTATAACGCAAATCTGCGTCGCGGGTCATACGACCAACAAGTACAACATTATTTATCATTTGTTACCTTCTTACGCGTCAAGTTTAACGATCATATGACGAAGGATGTCGCCATTGATTTTAGCCAGACGATCAAACTCACGAAGAGCTGCATCATCGTTTGCTTCAACGTTCACGATGTGGTAAAGACCTTCACGGAAATCTTGGATTTCGTAGGCAAGGCGACGTTTTTCCCAGTCTTTAGACTCAAGGATTGCTGCACCGTTGTCTGTCAAGATTGCGTCGAAACGCTCTACCAAAGCTGCTTTAGCTTCTTCTTCAATGTTTGGACGAATAATATAAAGAATTTCGTATTTAGCCATTGATATTTCCTCCTTTTGGACTAATGACCCATGTCTCCATGAGTAAGTGAGGCTTATTCTCACAAGATACTATTATACAAGAAACTCTCACCTGAGGCAAGAGTTTTCTTTCTTTTTTCTTAATAATCGTATTGAGTCAAGTTGTACTGCTCAATCAGACGGTTAAGTTTGACATTATAACTTGAATCTGTCGCATAAGTTCCTGTCAAGGCCAAGGTAGCATCTTGGTAGGAAGTGGTATTGGCCTTCCATGTTCCTGCATACATAGGCTGAGAAAGCACAAGCGCATAGTCTGTTAAAGAAGCATAGTAAGAGGGGTAGCTCCGGAATTGATCCCGGATTTCATACATGTCACCACTCCCATCATCCTCATTGGTCAAAAAGGTAACCCCCTCACCTTGGTAGGTTCCCTTAATCCCAAATAAATTGTAGTGAGGAGCCTGAGACAAGCGACTGGCGCCACGTTCCGATTCCAACAGGGCTTGGGCAATCATAACTGAAGCATAAAGTCCATAGTGATCTGCCACCACCTGTGCATCTGGCGCAATCGCCTCTACGAAGCTATCTTCAGTTGCCACAGTATAAGTCCCCTGCTCAGTCTCGACAGCCTGATACGCCATAAAGCCCAAACCCACTGTTGCCAAGGCCAAGATAAGAAGACCTAGCCCTTTTTTTCTCTTAGGCATCTCTTACTCCGTTCATCCATTTTTTTCTTTAGTCTAACAAGAAAAAAGAAGGAAGTAAAGGAAAAACTAGAGGGACCATGGATTATAAAAACGACTTCCCTGAACCCACATGAGGTAAAGGGCCAGCAACAAAGAGAGCAGTGCAAGCCCCAAAAGAAGAACGTCTTGCCAGGACCAGGCTTGTGTCCAATACCAGGTCCGCCGTTTTTCCTTCCCAAACCGCCGCAATTCCATGGCCCGCGAAATCGTCTCAATTCGCTCCAAAGAAGTCAAAATCAGTGGAAAAAGAATCAAGGCATTGCCGCGAATACGAGTAAACAGCGGCTGATTCGAAGACAAGTCCAGACCACGGGCCTCCTGGGACTTACGGATCATAACAAAATCCTCTTGGACATCTGGAATGTAGCGTAGGGTCAAACTCACTGCATAAGCAATCCGGTAGGAAACCCCGATTTGATTCAGACTAGCCGCAAACTGACTTGGATGGGTCGTCAAAAGAAAGACTAGAGCCAAGGGCAAGGTCGCCACATACTTGAGAAAAAGATTGGACAAGTAAAACAACTCTTCTTGGGTTAGACTAAAAGGGCCAACCCCCGCCCAAATGAGATGGCGACTGCCATATATCTCGACCCCGTATTCTGGAGAAAAGAGATAAACCATCAGCAAGTTCATCACCGCAAAGAAAGAAGCAAAATAAATAACCCAGCGAATGTTCTTCCAGGAAATTCTGGACAAGCGGAGTGCCACTAAGGATACAAATGCAATCGCCAATAAGAGTCGCGTATCATAGGTAATCATGGCGGCAATCGAAGTCAGCAAGAAAAACAGGAATTTACTAGCACCTGTTAGCTCATGAATCCAAGTCTTCCCCGGCTGATAGCCAATAAAATTGTTCATGCCTTTCTCCCCCTTTCTTGATAAAACTCAGAGAGGACGATGGCATCCGCCCCAATCTTTTGTGCCAGGAAAAAGAGCGAAGTCTCCCGCAAGTGAGCCTGGGCCAAAACATCCGGCCGGGAAAGGAGTTCCCGCGGATTTTGGTCTGCCAAAATCCGCCCCTGGTCCAATACTAAAGCACGATCTGCATACTCCAGCATGAGCTGCATATCATGCGTAATGAGAACAATCGCGTGTCCCAGATCGGCTAATTCCTGTAGAAAATCCATCATTTCCCGGTAATGAGCCTGGTCTTGACCAGCAGTCGGTTCATCTAGGATTAAAACCTGGGGCTCCAACACCAAAATGGCTGCAATGGTCACCCGTTTTTTCTGACCATAGGACAAGGCCGAAATCGGCCAATTCCGAAACGGTGTTAGACCACAAGTCTCCAAGACAGCGGCCACCTTAGGTGCCACTTCCTCCTCCGACAGACCTCTGAGTCTGAGTCCTCGAGCAACTTCATCAAAAATCATGGCTTGAGAAATCATCTGGTTTGGATTCTGCAGAACATACCCCACTTGCCGAGCTCGCTCTGCTAGGGATTGGTCAGCCACTTCCTGTCCCTGCCAGAAATACTGACCTTGGGCCGGTAAGTAGCCCGACAAAAGCTGAGCCAGGGTGGATTTTCCGGTTCCATTTTTCCCGACCAAAGCCACCAGCTCCCCTTTTCGAAGTTGGAGATCTAGCCCTTCAAAAATCGCAGGTCTATCCGGATAAGCAAAGGTCAAGCCCTTCCACTGAGCCAATACTTCTCCGGTTTCAGCTTTTAATCTGCGGGTTGATTCAGGTAACGGAAGTGGAGGAAGGTCTAGGGCTTCCAACTTATCGAGAGGTAGGCCTGCTCTTAACTCCCACCCCAACTCCCTTAGAGCAGTAAGGTATAAAGGTTCGCGGATACCAACCCGTACCAACTCTGAGCTAGCTAATAGTTGGTTGGGAGGACCGTCAAAAGCAATCTGACCATTTTCCACCAGAACAATCCGATCTAGTCCTAGTTCCAACACCTCTTCCAGACGGTGCTCAATGATGACTAGAGTTGACCCTGTTTCTTCATGCAATCGTCCTAGTAATTGCAGACTTTCGTGCGCTGCCTGAGGATCTAGGTTGGCCAAGGGCTCATCAAAAAGCAGGAGGGGACTTTCGTCAATCAAGACACCAGCCAAACCAACTGCTTGTTTCTGACCACCCGACAAATCTTGTGGGCGCTGATGTGCTAACGAAGTTAGACCTAAATTTTCCAACCAATAAGCTACTTTTTCCCGAATTAGTGCTGTTTCCACAGCATCATTTTCCAAGGCAAAGGCCACATCTTCCGCAACTGTCTGGCCAATAAATTGACCATCTGTATCTTGAAGAATACTGGAAATAAGCAGAGAACGCTGGACAATACTAGAAGCTAGCAAATCCTGACCTTTAAACAAGAGTTCTCCCTGAATTTGACCTTCATAAACATGGGGAACCAGACCATTGAGACATTGCCCTAACGTCGACTTCCCTGACCCCGAAGGTCCAATAATGGCTACTTTTTCCCCCTGTTGAATGGTCAGATTGATGTCTTTCAAGGTCGGCTCTGCCTGACTCTGGTACTGAAAGGAAAAATTTTTAAACTGAATCAGTGGTTCCACCATGTCACTCCCTTTTTTCTTCCATTTTATCATAGTTTGGATGTGAAAAGGACAAAATTCACAAGGTGAATTTTGTCCTTCTGATTTATTCTTTGGTCAAGCTACCGGTCTTGACTTGGTTACGAGCATAGAGGCTTAGTAACAAGCTACCTGCGATGGCCACAGTTACTGAATTGGTCAAACCTGCAACGACTCCTTGGGCAAACACCTTGTTAACAGGTTCCTTATAAATCAGAATATCCCCGAGAGGAGCTACCAGTCCCCATAGGACTAGGTTGGCAATCACCTGAACCAGGTTAAAGGTTAGCAGCCCTTTTGAATCTAGCTTGCCTGATTGCAACTGCAAAGTCTTTCTTGCATTTCCAACAATCAAGCCAAAAAGACCGGAAGCAATCACCCAAGACCACCATGGTGATCCACCACGAAGCAAGTCCATATTTGCGTGGCCAATAAAGCCAACAAAGAAGCCAACGATGGGACCATAAATAATCGCCAATAGTGCTTGAATCGCGTACTGAAGTTGGATATAGGTATTCGGAATCGGGGTGGGAATACTAATTAGACCGACAACGATAAAGAGGGCCGCCCCCACACCAATCGCAACAACTTGTTTAATAGATAATTGTGACATTATACACTCCTAAATCTTTTTCAACTGAATAGACCACTGTGGCCCCACGCCAACATTATAGGCCTTGGAGAAAGAGCCCTGATTGATAGCTAAACCTAGACGGTAAACCGAATTCACATAGAGGACTGGCTGCCCAATTCGAACATCCGCAAAGGACTTGCCGTAAACCACTTGGTTTTGGTAAACCAACATGTCATTGTTATAGATGGTGACTTCAAAGCGATCACCAAAGTCAGGCTCCAATTTTTGAAAGTCTTCCCGTTTGATTGAGGTCCAAAGGGAGCCAAAGCGTACATCCAAAATGTCGACAACACCTTGCACCCAGTCTGGGCCATGGGTGGTTTTGACAACCGGAATTTCCACAATGTGCTCCACACTTAGTTCCGGACCTACCTCTTCGAAAGTAATGTGACCGCTGGCTAATTTTGCCCCTGTGTAAGCATAGACGTCACGTCCATGGAAGGTGTAAGAATGTTCTGTGTTGGCACGACGGTTGGATACCTCAGAAATTTCCCGTACCGCCACCACTTCATCCTTGATATAGGACAGGGTTCCATTATCTGGCGTCACAATATATTGATTGCGCTTAGTCAAAGCCACAACACTCTTGCGTTTGGAACCAACACCTGGATCCACAACCGACACAAAGGTTGTCCCCTCTGGCCAATAATCGATAGTTTGGAACAGGCGGTAGCTCGCCTCTTCAATATGATAAGGCGTGATATCATGCGTGAGATGATGAATATTCAAATCCCGTGCTTCTTCCAAAGCTACCCCAATCATGGCCGAAACCGCTCCATCCACTAAACCAAAATCCGATTGCAATACTAATAAGCGATCCATACATCCTCCCAGTGACTACTTTCTACTACTCCTCTATCCTACCAGATTTCCAATAAACACCCAAGACGAATTTTCTTATTGAGGCCATTAAATTTTTTTATGAAGAAAAAAACCAGGTGATTCGCATCACCTAGTCTTCACTAAGAATTCTACTTAGCCTGATAGCGCAATTGCCCATCCAAGTAAGTTTCTTGCAACTCTAGTTTAGGACTCCAAATCAAAAAGTCTGCGGCTGCACCAGATCGAATCTGACCACATTCTTGTTCGAGATGAAGTGACAGTGCAGGATTCAAGGTCGCCATTCGCAGCGCCTGCTCCGGATTGGCTAATCCCCAGTCCACTACATTTTTCACCCCATCCTTCAATTGAAGGATGGATCCAGCTAATGAGCCTGAATCTTTCAAACGAGCCGTTCCCTCTTGGACCACGACTGGGAAATCCCCTAGATGGTAATCCCCATCCGGCATCCCCCCTGCCCGCATACAATCAGTAATCAAAGCCACCTGATCCAAGCCCTTTTGATCCATCAAAATTTGGCAGGCACCTGGATGCACATGATGACCATCACAAATCAATTCCGCAAAGGTGTGCGGCAACTGATACATGGCTCCAACCATACCCAGCTCTCGATGGGTTAGGCCACGCATACCATTGTATGCGTGAACCCACACACTTGCTCCTGCTTGAACAGCCTTCCGAGCCTGATCAAAGGTGGCATTGGAATGCCCCAAAGCAACCGTAACCCCTTCCTGGGTCAAGGTTTCCACAAATTCTTCAACCCCATCCCGCTCAGGAGCAAGCGCAATTTTCTTAATTTGTCCCTGGGCTGCTTCTTGCCAATCCCTAAATTCTTCCAGACTCGGATCTTTCATATAGGCCGGATTTTGAGCTCCTTTGAACTCCTCTGTAAAGTACGGGCCCTCAAAATAAATCCCTTGGATTTTTGCTCCCTTAGCCTCTTTGTAGCGAGCCCCAATTTGTTCCGATACTTGGCGAAGATCCGCTGTATCTGCAGTCAGGGTTGTTGGAAGGAAACTCGTCACCCCAGTGCTAAGAAGCCCCTCACTCATGGTTGTTAGGACTCCATCAATGTCCTTATCCATGACATCGATCCCTCCAAACCCGTGAATATGGGTGTCGACAAGACCCGCACTTACCCAATAACCGGTGTAATCACGAATTTCCCCAGATTCTGGTCGCTCAGCCTGCCATTTGCCAAATCGACCATCCTTGATTTCTAAATAACCTGCTCCCTTTTTCTCATAGGGATAGAAAAAGGCATCTGCTTGAATATAGTAGTTCATCATCGATTCCTCCTTATAGTTATTATACACCTTGATGAAAAAAATGGAAATGGTCTAGACCGGTTTTTTCAAACATCACTCTCAAGCCAAAAAAGCTGCTACTACTAGGATGGAATAGGGTAAGAAAAAAAGACCACATCTCACAATATACTCTTTTAGTTTATCTTTTATTACTGTGTTAGCTCGTCTTGTCGTACTTTAGTACTGCCTGCGACTCGCTGCCTTGTACTAAAAGCAAACTAAAAGACTATACTTTCCTTTTATTACAAAGCAGCTTGCTGATATAACTTTCCAAGAAAGTTTCAAATAAGTAATCGAGTAGGGACTAATGGATAGTCCCTCTCACACCACCGTGCGTGCCGTTCGGCACACGGCGGTTCAATTAACTTTTAACGTATGTCGTTTTAAGTAGTAATCGAGACAGCTGACCAGTCCTCGTTTGGCGAGGACTGGTTTTGATATTGCTCTCTTTAATACTGACTTTTGTGCTACTAGTTGATAGTGGTCACCCCAACCTGACACC
>NZ_JADPMS010000044.1:0-15057 GCF_015686645.1 Streptococcus sp. NLN76
ATTACATTCACTGGTGGAATCACCAAAGGATCCATGGAAGCCTCAATTACCAGACACCTATGGACGTCAGACTAAGGTCTGACGAAAAAGAATTTATAAATTTGTCCAAATAGGTGTTGCCTTTCCAGTCGAAAATTTAATTTAAGCGGGTCTTCATATTTTGTAGTGCGGACGTGAGCAGCCTCCTTCCGGAGTCTCATCACTAGATTTCGAGCCAAGGTCTCGAAATCTCCGTCATCTAGCAGTTGTTTCTCAACTGCTGATGATTCCACTACGGTATGTAGACCGCTTTTTCCTATTTTCTCTAAAGGAATCTTATGAGATAATAGTACTACTAAGATGAACGAGGTGCTATCATGCTATTATTTTCCGACGATGAACGACTTCTAGAAAAACTTTCACAATTGGGAAATCCACTCGAACGACTTGATAAGACTGTGAAATGGGCAATGTTTCTCCCAATCCTGAACCGTATTTTTGGAAATAGTGAGTAAGATCCTTCTAAGGGTGGTAGACCTCCCTATAACTACCTTATGATGTTTAAAATCCTTCTTCTTGCACGCCTCTATAATTTGTCAGACGAAGCCATGGAGTACCAATTGCTGGATCGTCTGTCTTTTCGTCGTTTTGTTGGCTGCGATGACGAGCGAGTTCCAGATGCTAAAACAATTTGGCTTTACAGGGAACGTCTTAGTAAATCCGGTAAAGAACAAAAGTTGTTTGACTGTTTTTCCTCTATGTTAGAAGAAGAAGGCTTACTGGCTCACAAAGGGCAGATTGTTGACGCCAGTTTTGTGGAAGCACCTAGACAAAGAAATTCTCGGAAAGAAAATAAACAAATCAAAGAAGGAAAGGTGCCAGAGGACTGGGATGCTCCTAAACGTTCTCAGAAAGACACAGATGCACGATGGACTAAAAAGGGAGACCAAAATCACTTTGGCTATAAAAACCATGTCTGTGTCGACTCCAAATCAAAGCTCATTAAAAATTTCCAAGTAACAGCAGCTAATGTGCACGATTCTAACGTATTAGCTGAACTTTGTGATACTCACGAGCCTGTTTTTGATGATAGTGCTTATGTTGGCAAACCTGTACCAGAAGGATGTAAGCACTATACTGCTCGTCGCCCTTATCGTAATACTCCACTTACCGATGTCGACAAGAAGTTTAATCGCAAGCTATCACGAATTCGTTGCCGAGTAGAACATGTCTTTGGCTTTATTGAAAACACTATGAAAGGCAGTACCTTCCGAGGTATTGGTTTTAAGCGTGCCAAGACGAATGTCACACTTACAAATCTGATGTATAATATTTGTCGTTTTGAACAGATCAAACGACTGAATTTGAATACATGGGCTTAGTGCGCCCAAAAATCAGAATTATCCCGATATTAGGGATGGAAAAACAGAAAATAAAGGGACGTTTGTTGGAAATTGGAGAGCAAGCGTCCCTTTTTTAAAAGTTAATGGAATACATCAACTTTTTCGAGGTGCCCTAAAGAATTTTTTCGATATAGCAGAAGCGAAAGTCTTGCCCCTCGTTGAAAAGCGAGGGGGTTCTTGTTATAATGGTAGGAGCTTAGATCTGAAAAGAAAGAGATTGTGTTTATGAATTTTGAGGAATTAAAGGCAAGGCAGGAGAAGATTCGAAATTTCTCTATTATTGCCCATATTGACCATGGGAAGTCGACGTTGGCGGACCGGATTTTGGAGGCTACGGAGACGGTTTCCAGTCGGGAGATGCAGGCGCAACTTTTAGATAGTATGGATTTGGAGCGTGAGCGGGGGATTACCATTAAGCTTAACGCTATTGAATTGAATTATACGGCTAAGGATGGCGAGACTTACATTTTTCACTTGATTGACACCCCGGGGCATGTGGACTTCACTTATGAAGTTTCCCGTTCTTTGGCGGCTTGTGAGGGAGCTATTTTGGTAGTGGATGCGGCTCAAGGGATTGAGGCGCAAACCTTGGCCAATGTGTACCTGGCTTTAGACAATGATTTGGAAATTTTGCCGGTCATTAATAAAATTGATTTGCCGGCTGCTGATCCCGAGCGCGTGCGGACAGAGGTTGAGGATGTTATTGGCTTAGATGCCTCTGAAGCGATTTTGGCTTCTGCTAAAGCAGGTATTGGTATAGAAGAAATCCTAGAACAGATTGTGGAGAAGGTGCCTGCACCAGCGGGTGATGTGGAAGCTCCGCTAAAAGCCTTAATTTTTGACTCTGTTTATGATGCTTACCGTGGGGTTATTCTTCAAGTTCGGGTTATGGACGGTGTGGTCAAGCCTGGGGATAAGATTCAATTGATGAGTAATGGTAAGACTTTCGATGTGACCGAAGTTGGAATCTTCACGCCAAAAGCGGTGGGGCGAGATTACTTGGCAACAGGGGATGTTGGTTACATTGCTGCGTCCATTAAGACCGTTCAGGATACCCGTGTCGGGGATACTGTGACCTTGGCTTCGAATCCAGCAGATGCGCCTTTGGATGGTTACAAGCAGATGAATCCCATGGTCTTTGCGGGTCTTTACCCAATCGAGTCTAACAAATACAACGATTTGCGTGAAGCACTAGAGAAATTGCAACTGAATGATGCCTCTCTTCAATTTGAACCAGAAACGTCACAGGCCTTGGGCTTTGGATTCCGCTGTGGTTTCTTGGGACTGCTTCATATGGATGTTATTCAAGAGCGTTTGGAGCGGGAATTTAATATTGATTTGATCATGACAGCGCCATCGGTTATCTATCAGGTTAACCTAACAGATGGCGAAGTGATCGATGTCTCCAATCCAAGCGAGTTCCCAGATCCAACTAAAATCGATTCGATTGAAGAGCCGTATGTGAAGGCGCAAATTATGGTTCCGCAAGAATTTGTTGGGGCTGTGATGGAGTTGGCTCAGCGTAAGCGGGGAGATTTTGTGACCATGGATTACATCGATGAGAACCGTGTCAATGTCATTTACCAAATTCCACTAGCTGAGATTGTTTTTGATTTCTTTGATAAATTAAAATCATCGACGCGTGGTTACGCTAGCTTCGATTACGAAATTTCGGAGTATCGGAAATCACAATTGGTGAAAATGGATATTCTTCTCAATGGTGATAAGGTTGATGCTCTTAGCTTCATTGTCCACAAGGAATTTGCCTATGAACGTGGAAAAGTCATTGTTGAGAAGCTTAAGAAAATCATTCCTCGTCAGCAGTTTGAAGTTCCGATTCAAGCGGCGATTGGTCATAAAATCGTGGCCCGTACTGATATCAAGGCCCTTCGGAAAAACGTCTTGGCCAAGTGTTATGGCGGTGATGTTTCTCGGAAACGCAAACTCTTAGAAAAACAAAAAGCTGGTAAAAAACGGATGAAAGCCATCGGATCAGTTGAAGTCCCTCAAGAAGCCTTCTTGAGTGTCCTATCCATGGATGACGAATAACCAATGAATGTCAAAACCAGGATACTCGAAAAATTTTAAAAAAATGACGAGGAAGGACGACGAAGGTTGAACTAAGGTTCATCAAGGAGGCATGACAAAGTCAGATTTTAAAATTTAATGAGTATGAATAACCAAGGAAGAGGTGGGTGGGCAAAAGCCCACCCGCTTTTTATACTCTTTTAGTTTATCTTTTATTACTGTGTTAGCTCGTCTTGCCGTACTTCAGTACTGTCTACGACTCGCTGCCTTGTACTAAAAGTAAACTAAAAGACTATACAAAGGAGAAAATGATGAAAATTGTAGCCTATCTTAAAAACTTACTCGCAATTCCTTCCCCAACTGGTTTTACCCAGGATGTGGTGACCTATTTGGTGGAGACTTTGGAAAACCTGGGGTTAGAACCTCAGGTCAGTCCCAAAGGAAATGTCTTAGTAACTTTGAAGGGAAAAGAGGAAGGGCCTGCCCGTCTGTTGACAGCCCA
Source organism: Streptococcus sp. NLN76 (assembly GCF_015686645.1). Taxonomy (NCBI): domain Bacteria; kingdom Bacillati; phylum Bacillota; class Bacilli; order Lactobacillales; family Streptococcaceae; genus Streptococcus; species Streptococcus sp. NLN76. The sequence goes on from NZ_JADPMS010000044.1 coordinate 3,913, forward strand.
TGTGGATACCTTGGGCGCCATGGTCCGGGCCATTAAACCGGATGGTCGTCTAAAGTTAGACCGGGTTGGTGGTTTTCCTTGGAACATGATTGAAGGGGAGAATTGTTTGGTTCATTTGGCAGATGCTTCGACGGTTTCAGGGACGATTTTGTTACACCAAACCTCTACCCATGTCTATAAGGATGCAGGGACTCTTGAGCGGAGCCAGGAGAATATGGAAGTTCGCTTGGATGCCAAGGTGACTAAGGCAGAAGAGACTCAAGCTTTGGGGATTCAGGTTGGCGACTATGTTTCCTTTGATCCACGGACTCAAGTGACGGAGACAGGTTTTGTTAAGAGTCGTTTTTTGGATGACAAGGCCAGTGTTGCGATTTTGTTAGCGCTCTTGGAACAGATTCAATCTGAAGGAATTCAGTTTCCAGTAACCACGCACTTTATGTTCTCAACCTTTGAAGAGGTTGGTCATGGAGCTAATTCGTCCATCCCAGACCAGGTGGTGGAATATCTAGCTGTGGATATGGGAGCCATGGGTGATGACCAAGCCACGGATGAATACACGGTTTCCATTTGTAGCAAGGATGCGACGGGTCCCTATCATTATGGTTTCCGTCGCCAGCTAGAAGCCTTGGCTCAGGAATTTGACATTCCCTACAAAATTGATATTTATCCCTTCTACGGCAGTGATGCTTCGGCAGCTATGAGTGCTGGATGGGACGTGCGCCACGCTTTAATCGGTCCGGGGATCGAATCTAGCCATTCTTATGAGCGCACCCATGTCGATTCCTTGAAGGCTACCTCTGATTTGATTTTCCGCTATCTCCAATCTCCTCTAATGGAAGGTTAAACATGAAAGTAATTTACGCTTCAATCCGGGCCAATCTGGTTAAGGATTTGGTTCAGGAAGCTTTGGACCTGGAATCCAAAGGTTACCGTGTCTTTTACATTGCTCCCAACTCCCTGTCTTTCGAAAAAGAAAGACAGGTTTTGGCATGTCTGCCCAAAAAGGCTTCTTTTGGTATCACGGTGACCCGTTTCCAACAAATGACCCGCTATTTGCTGCTGGATCAGGAGACAGAAGTCCAACGCTTGGATGATTTGGGGCTGCAATTGTTGATTTATCGGGTTTTACAGACCTTCCCCCTCGATCAGTATAGAGCTTATGGACGGATTCGGAAGGATCCAGGATTTGTGCAGGAAGTAGCCAAGCTGTATAAAGAATTGCAGGAAGCCCGGATGAGTCTGGAGGATTTGAACTATTTGGACAATCCGGCAAAAGCCCATGATTTGCAGCTGATTTTTCAAGCTTTAGATGAAAGTATGGTTGCTGAAGGCTACCTGCCTGCAACGGCCTTGTCCGATTTCATCAGCAAGCTAGAATCTGGCCGTTTGGATTCGAGCTTGGACAAGGTGGCCTTGGTCATTGATGGATTTACTCGTTTTTCTGCTGAGGAAAAGCACCTCTTGGGGCTCTTGCATCGCAAGGGTTGTCCCATTGTCGTTGGGACTTATGCCAGCGGGCGTGCACGGAAGCAGCAGTACCTTGAAGGAAATCTCTATCAAGCCAGTGTGGAATTTCTTCAAGATCTAGGGAGGGATTTTCAGGCTCAGATTGTGGAAGGTTCTGCTGGAGTTCAAGATGCCTTTCAAGAACTAACGGATAGGCTAGAAATTTTTTATGAATTTGGTCCTAAACAGGACCTGCCTCCGCTAGAGGTCCCTCTTTTCTTACATAAATGGGGAAATCCACAAGCGGAAGTCGAATGGGTGGCACGGCAGATTCGCCGTCTCCTAGCAGATGGTTACCGTTATAAGGAAATCCGCTTGCTCTTGGGGGATGTGGAGACCTATGCTCCGCAGGTAGCGACTATTTTTGATCGCTATCAAATCCCCTTCTATATCGGTCGCCGGGAAGCCATGTCTGACCATCCTCTCATTCACTTTGTGGAGTCCCTGGAAAGTTTGGTTCGTCGGCATTTTCGTCGAGAGGATTTGACCAATCTTTTGCAGACAGGCCTTTATGGAAACTTTGAGACTGAAGAGTTAGACCAGTTGGAATCCTATTTGCGTTTCAGCGATACCAATGGTTTGACAGCCTTGCAGCGGACCTTTACCTCCAATGACGGAGATCGCTACGATTTGGACAAGCTTAACCACATCCGAGATGCGATTCTAGCGCCCCTTCTTCCTTTTGTCAAAGCCAAAAAACAAAAAGGGGCTAGTCTCCTCAAGAAGTTTCGGACTCTGTTAGAGGAAATCGCTTTGCCAGCCAACTTGGTCCGGTTAAGTCAGGGCTTGGATTTGCGGGAGCAGGAGCAGCAGGCCGAGGTTTGGAAAGCTTTTACGGACTTGTTTGCGCAAATGGATCAGTTGGTGGGAGATACGCCCCTGACAGTCGCAGAATTCTTGGAACTCTGGCGGGCTGGCATCCAGTTGGCCAGTTTTCGGACGGTGCCAGCTACGGTTGATGTGGTTCAGGTTCAGTCTTATGATTTGGTCCAGCCCTTGGTGGCCAAGCAGGTCTTTGCCATCGGCTTAGCGGAGGATTTCTTCCCTAAAGAAGGGGGAGAAATAGGGCTTCTGACCATTGAAGAAAAGGAAAAACTCAATCAACATGTGGATCAAGGGCAAGCGTTGATGATTCCTTGGCGAGAAAATGGGCCTAAGAATCATTTTACCGCCCTGTCTCTCTTAAATGCGGCAGAGGAAGCCCTGTATCTAACTTGTCCAGGTCAGATTGATAATAGTGAAAAGCGGCCCTCTCCTTACCTGCAAGTCCTAGGGAAATTTGGTATTCAGTGGACAGAGTCACACAAGCAAGGTCGAACTCCGGATGATATCGGTTCCTATCAAGGACTCCTGTCCCAAGTAGTGGATCTTTATCAGGAAGGCATTCAGGCGGAGTGGAAGGCGGAGGAAGAATCCTATTGGAAGGCCTTGATTCGACACCTGCGTCGTCATTTGGCTCAAGAAGGATTCAGTCTGCCTGGTTTGACCTACCAGGTTCAGAGTCGTCCCTTACAGGAGGAGACCTTGGCTCGACTCTATCCACAAGATCAAGGTCTCAAGTTGTCTGTTTCCAGCTTGACTGACTATTACAAGAATCCTTATTCCTACTACCTCAAACATGTGCTTCGCCTACGTGAAGAAGGCAGTATTCACCCTGATGCGCGGATTCATGGCCAGTACATGCACCAAATTTTTGAGGAATATTTTGAGCATTTATCTGATGGAGAACCGGCACAAGCCTTACAAAGAGCGATTGAAACAGTGAATCAAGAAGCCTATGTGCGCTACCGGTATGGTTTGGACGGTGAAAGTCGTTTTTCTCAACGAATTTTGTTGGATATTGTTCGGACATCGGCCAAAACTTTGGAAGCACCTGTCACGGAAACTCTGGAGGAAGAGCTATATTTCCACTACCTCCTATCACCTCAAGACAAGCTCTATGTGAGCGGGGTTATCGATCGCATTGACCAGCTTCAAGGAACCTCGATTAAAGGGGTGGTAGACTACAAGTCAGCGAATCAGAGCTTTTCTTATCAAGATTTTTACAATGGTCTGAACTCTCAGCTGGTGACCTACCTCGATTACCTGTCCAAGGATCAGGTTTTTGGAGCCATGTATTTCCATCTCAACAATCCTTTGATTTCCTTTAAAAAACAAGAAGAATCCGGTCAGTATCTAGCTCAAGCCATGAAAGAATTTACCTACAAGGGCCTCTTCTTGAGCAAGGAGAAAAATCGGTTGACGGATCAATATTTGCTGAAAAGCGGTCGCAAGGACTTTACCTTAGAGGAAGAAGAACTGGCTCTGCTCCTAGCCTATAATCGTCTGCTCTTCCAAAGGGCTGGACAAGCCATCCGGCAAGGGCAATTTCCTGTTCACCCCATTAGTGAAGATGGTCAATCGGTGCGCGCTTATGTCGACCAGTACAAGGCCATTACTCAGTTTGAAACACCCTATCATTACCAGAACCTACGAATTCTGGACCAGTTTGAAGGGGTCGCCAACAAGGACGACTGGTTGGTAAAAATTCGTCAAGAATTGGATATGCAAAGGCAGGAGGAGGAATAAGATGAAACCTGTACCGTTTTTAAAGCCAGAAGAGATTCACCTCTTGCAAGAAAAAGAGGCACAGCTGCAAACCGACCGCAAACGGACTCCTGAACAGATTTTAGCCATTTATAGCTCTGGCCAAAATATCTTGGTTTCGGCTTCGGCGGGGTCTGGTAAGACCTTTGTGATGGTTGAGAGGATCATGGATCAGCTTAGCCGTGGTATTGGGATTGATCAGCTGTTTGTATCGACCTTTACGGTTAAAGCTGCTGGCGAACTCAAGGAACGGCTTCAAGCCAAGTTAACGGAAAAATTATCGGATCAGAACTTAAGTCCTGTTTTACGGGAGCACTTACTGCGTCAGCGACAACTCTTGCCTCACAGCGATATTGGCACTATGGATGCCTTTAACCAGAAGCTGCTTTCAAGAGAGGGCTACCGCCTGAGTGTCAGTCCTAATTTTCGGATTCTCTCCGACCCTAGTGAACTGCTCCAATTTCAGAAGGAGGTCTTTGCGCAAGTCTTTGAACGCTATAGTTCTGGTTCAGGAGAAGAGGACTTTTACAATCTGGTTACTAATTTCACGGGCCAAGCCAAGGATATCTCCGGTTTCCGTAGGGTAGTTTATGACCTGGCTGAGTTTATGGATGCCTTGCCCCAACCGCTGGAATGGTTGGAACAGGCGGTAAATCCTCAGGAAAGTCAGGATTTACGGCAAATCTCGCGGGAGTTATATCCAAGCTTGGCGGCTGACTGTTGGACGGCTGCTGATCTAATCTACGACCTCACACAAGATCCGGATTATAAAATGTTCAAAAAGGATGGCAAGAAAACGGCTGCCTTTCTCAAACATGAACAGATGATGGAAGAATTGCGCGCCTTGGCTCAAGGTCTGGATTCGACACTATCATGGGCAGAACTGGAAGAGGAGCTTAGCCAGATTTTATCTCTCCTTCCCAAAACAGGGGTGATTACTGTGGCTGGGGTGAAATACGATTTTCTCAAGACCATTGTGGACCAAGTTCAAGGGCTGCAATCCCTGCCCTTTATCTTGGAACAAGAAGCAAATGTCGCTGAGATACTCGATGCTCTTAAGGGCTTTGTGAGGGATTATTATCAGGCCCTCCACCAGGCTAAATTGGCCGAAAATGCCTTTACCTTTAGTGATGTCAGTCACCTAGTGCTGCAGCTTTTGCGGGAATTTCCAGATTTACGTGAGGAGTTAGTGGCGACCTATCATGAAATTATGATTGACGAGTACCAGGATACCAACTCCCTACAAGAGGAAGTGTTGGAACTCATCTCTAATGGTCACAACCGTTTTATGGTGGGGGATATTAAACAGTCCATTTACCGTTTCCGCCAGGCTGAACCTGAAATTTTTAACCAGAAGTTTAAGTTGTACCAAGGTAATCCTCAGGCTGGACAGTTGATTTTGCTCAAGGAGAACTTCCGGAGCCAAGAGTCTGTTTTGCAAGCGACCAATGGTCTTTTCAAACACCTGATGGACGAGGAAGTTGGAGAAATTGACTACAATCAGGTTCATTATTTGGTTGCCGGAAGTGCTGGTCAGAAGCAAGCGGATTTGCAAGCTCAAGCCCAGTGTTTGATCTTTGATCAAGAAAGCGAAGGCGTTTTAAATGAAGGTCATGTCTTGCTTTCTCAGATTCAGGATCTTCACAATTCCGGTGTTCCTTATAAAGATATGTGTGTCTTGGTTGAAAGTCGAACCCGTAATAAGTCCTTGGTGGACCTCTTCCAGCAATGGCAGATTCCCCACCTCGAGGATCAGGGTCAGGGTTCCTACCTCCAAGCCGTTGAGGTGATGGTCATGTTGGATACCTTGCGAGCTCTGCACAATCCCTTGCAGGATTACGCCCTCTTGGCTCTCCTCAAATCGCCCATGTTCGGATTTGATGAGGATCAATTGGCCCGCATAGCCTTGCAAGAGCAGGAAGCTCCCCTATCCTTTTTTGAAAAAATGAAAAAAGCCCATGCAGGTACAGGGGCTGCGCCAGACTTAATGGAGACAGCCCTTCAGGAGAAAATCAGTCTTTTCTTGGAGTATCTGAATTTCTGGCGGGATTATGCGAAATTGCATAGTCTCTATGATTTGATTTGGAAAATTTACAATCAGCGACACTACTATGATTATGTTGGAGCTTTGCCGGATGGGGCCAAGCGGCAAGCCAATCTTTATTCCTTAGCCTTGCGGGCTCGGCAATTCGAGCAAGGTGGCTATAAGGGCTTAGCTCGCTTTGTCGACCGCATTGAAAAAATCCTTGCGGCGGACAAGGACTTGGCGGATGTGGTCACGGAAGTGGACGAGGATGCAGTTCAAATCCTGACAATCCATAAGAGTAAGGGGTTGGAGTTCCCTTATGTCTTTATCTACAATTTAGACAAGGATTTTAATAGCGAGGATTCTAAGGGGCGGATGCTCCTGAGTCGGGATTTGGGAATTGGAATTCAGTCCGTCAAGGTGCTGGAGACTCCCAATGACAAGCCCAATCACCTGCAATCCGTTCGTCTGTCTTTGCCTTCTCTCAATTACCAACGGATTCGGCAGGAGAAGCGCCGGCAGACTCTGTCAGAAGAAATGCGATTGTTATATGTCGCGATGACACGGGCTGAGAAGCAACTCTTTCTGATTGGAAGAGGGAAGCGGAGTAAGTTGGAAGATGCTTATCCAGGAATCGGTCCTAGTCAGGTTTTAGCAGCCAGTGACCGTCTGAGTTATAAGAATTTTCAAGATTGGGTCTTGGCGGTTGCGTCTGCCTTTCCTAGCTTTAAACAGGAAATGGCTGTAACCTTCCTAGGACAGGAGGATCTGAACTTACAAGAGCCACAAGAGACAGTTCCGACTCTACCCGTGGATCCGGATGACCTAACAGCCAACCGCCAGTCAGAGGATTTGACCCGTGCTTTGGAGATTATTGAGAATGTAGATCGTCTGAATAGTCTCTACCAGGCAGCTATCCAGTTACCAACCGTGCGAACTCCTAGTCAGGTTAAGGATCTTTATCAACCAGTCTTTGATCAAGAAGGTGTGGCTTATATGGAGCCGGCACAGGCTATGCCTCTGGACTTTCCTTTGCCAGAACTTGGTCGGAAGAAGTCAGCCATTAAAGCGAGTCAGATTGGGTCGAGCCTCCATGCCTTTATGCAAGGTTTAGATTTATCCCAAGGAAGAGTGGATCAAGAGGTTCTGGAGGAGCGTCTGGCTCAGATGAAATTGGAGCCAGCTTTGGCTAAGGCTTTGCCCTTGAATAAGGTTATGGACTTTTTCCAAACAGAACTGGGGCAACTCTTTTTAGCCAACCCTTCTCGACTCCACAGGGAAGCCCCTTTTGCCATGTTGCAGAAAGATCCAGCTAGTGGTGAGGAATTTGTAGTTCGGGGGATTTTAGATGGGTATCTCTTGTTTGAAGATGAAATTATTTTATTTGACTACAAAACAGACCGTTATCGGAATCCAGCTCGACTTGTTGATCGTTACCGTGGTCAGATGGCCTTGTATACCCAAGCTCTGAAACATGCTTATGGAATCAACAAGATTCAATCGTATCTGATTCTTTTGGGAGGAAAGGAGATTCAAGTGATTCCTATCGGGAATTCCTAGCAAGGTCTCCCCATTTTCTAGCATTTATGCTAAACTAGTAAGGAGGAGGTGGACCATGATAAAAATTTTTGGTCAAGTACGCTACCATTGGCAGCCCCAACTATCCATCCTGATTATCTATTGGTCACTCTCTTTAGTTCCTATTTTTTTGGGTTTGGCTTTGATGTATGAAAGTTCACGGATTCCAATGGTGGTTTTGTCGTCCTTTGTACTGTTTATGATTTTAATGGGTATTGGATTTCACCGGTATTTTACCATCTATGACTCAGGAACGTTACGGATTATCTCCGCTAACCCCTTCCATCCTTCTAGATTAGCGATTGACCAGATACAAAAAATAGAGGTGACCAAAACCTCTATTACCCTTTATTTATTTGGCCAAGAAAAAGGCTTGACCTATTATATGCGAAAATGGCCCAAGAAGTATTTTGTTAATGCCTTGGCGTTGAACCCTCATTTCAGGGGGGAGGTCGTTCTAACAGACCATCTCATCCACTTGGATTATTATGAGGTCTATTACCAGGACAAGGGTTAGTGTTCGATGGCCTTTGTTGGGCATTCTTTAATAGCCTGGATTAGGCCTGGGTCAGAGTCTAGATCTAGACTAAGTTCGTCTGTTTGGTAGAATTTAACGATACCATTGTCATGGTAGTCAAAAACATCGGAGTAAGTTTGACAAAGGCCGCATGCGATGCAGCGTTCAGGTATAAGTGTAACTTTCATAGTTCTATTGTATAGAGAATAGGGCTAAAAAACAAGAAAAAGAGGTAGATTGTTTTGAGTAGAAAACGTAAAAGTGAAATTTCAGATGATAAACTCAATTCGTGGTTGGTGTGGGCAGTGTCTGCAACAGCAATTGTAGTCATTATTATTTCTGGAGTTTTGATTTTCCTATCCGTTGGCGGTAGCAATCAACAAGAAGCTGTACAAGGCTTCTATAGTTCTGAGGTATCTGCTGGTAACGCAGCTTCTTCAACAGAGACTACTGCTGAGTCAACGGATGAGGAAGCGGCTAGTGAAGATGAAGAGACTACAACTAGTTCCAGTCGTCGAAATACCACTGGAGGAGCGACCATTACTGTTCAAGCGGGTGAGGGAGAAGCAGCCATTGCGGCGCGTGCAGGAATTTCCATTGCGGAACTGGAAGCTTTGAACCCAGGAAATATGAGTACCGGATCTTGGTATGCTAATCCTGGTGATGAAGTACGAATTGAGTAGGAGTCACCATGCAAGCATTACAAATTGCCATTGACGGCCCAGCATCTAGTGGAAAAAGCACCGTTGCCAAACTTCTAGCCAAAAAACATGGCTATACGTATTTGGATACAGGAGCTATGTATCGGGCAGCAACCTATCTGGCCCTTCAGGAAGGACTGGATTTGGAAGATGCTGCTGGAATTGTAGCCGCCTTGGATGCTGCCCCAATCTCATTCGGACGCAATACGGGCGGCGAACAATGGGTCTATGTTGGAGATGTTGAGATTACAGATGCTATTCGCCAACCCGATGTTACTCAGGCTGTATCGACAGTCGCTGCTTTGCCGGAGGTTCGGGAAAAATTAGTCCAACAACAACAAGCTCTGGCCCAAGCGGGAGAGATTGTGATGGACGGTCGGGATATCGGAACCACCGTTTTACCGAATGCCCAAGTCAAGATTTTCTTAGTCGCTTCTGTGGAGGAACGAGCAGAGCGCCGCTACAAAGAGAATTTGACCCGAGGCATCGAAACCGATCTGGAGGTCTTAAAGGCAGAGATTGCTGAAAGAGACTATAAAGACAGTCACCGGGAAGTTTCCCCCTTGAAACCGGCAGCAGATGCTATCCATTTTGATACCACAGGAGTATCCATTGATGGGGTTGTCGCTTTTATTGAATCTAAAATTGAAAAAATAAAAAAATAATACTTGACAGAGAGTTCTGATGTGGTACAATGGTTTACATGAGAAAAGCAGAAGTGAGAGCTTCTCGCCTTGCGACTAACGTTGTCTGGCTCTACGATTCAAGTCCTGTCAAGGATTCTATTCGTGTGAGTGGGTGTGCGTTAGCAGACCCACTCTTGTTTTTCTCGAAATAAAAAAAAGAGGTGAACACCATAGCAAAACAAGACTTATTCATCAATGATGAAATTCGTGTGCGTGAAGTTCGCTTGATTGGTCTTGAAGGGGAGCAGCTTGGAATCAAACCATTGAGTGAAGCTCAAGCCATCGCGGATGATGCCAATGTTGATTTGGTTCTTATCCAACCCCAAGCAAAACCACCGGTTGCTAAAATTATGGACTACGGTAAGTTCAAATTTGAGTACCAGAAAAAGCAAAAGGAACAACGGAAGAAACAAAGCGTTGTGACCGTCAAAGAAGTTCGTCTAAGTCCAACCATCGACAAAGGTGACTTCGAGACAAAACTTCGGAATGCACGCAAATTCCTTGAAAAGGGAAATAAAGTCAAAGTGTCCATTCGATTCAAAGGTCGGATGATCACCCACAAAGAAATTGGAGCTAAGGTTCTCGCTGATTTTGCTCAGGCAACACAAGATGTTTCCATTATCGAGCAAAGAGCGAAAATGGATGGACGTCAAATGTTCATGCAATTGGCACCAATTCCAGACAAAAAATAAAGTCTGATCATTAGAAAAGAGGAGAAATCATGCCAAAACAAAAAACACACCGCGCATCTGCTAAACGTTTCAAACGTACTGGTTCAGGCGGACTTAAACGCTTCCGTGCTTACACTTCACACCGTTTCCACGGAAAAACTAAAAAACAACGTCGTCACCTTCGCAAAGCTTCTATGGTTTCTGCAGGAGACTTCAAACGTATTAAATCAATGCTTACAGGTCTTAAATAAGACACACTCGTATAACTAGAATCTGGAGGAAAACTAAATGGCACGTGTTAAAGGTGGCGTTGTATCACGCAAACGTCGTAAACGTATTCTAAAACTCGCTAAGGGTTACTATGGAGCTAAACATATCTTGTTCCGCACAGCGAAAGAACAAGTGATGAACTCTTACTACTATGCATACCGTGACCGTCGTCAAAAGAAACGTGACTTCCGTAAACTATGGATTACACGTATCAATGCGGCAGCTCGTATGAACGGACTTTCATACTCACAAATGATGCATGGCTTGAAATTGGCTGAAATCGAAGTAAACCGTAAAATGCTTGCGGACCTTGCTGTGAACGATGCAGCAGCCTTCACAGCCTTGGCAGACGCTGCTAAAGCGAAACTAGGTAAATAAAAAGGTCCAGTGGACCTTTTTATCCCGAGCCTTGAAATTAAAAAGCGAGGCAGGTCCAGTCAATGTCATTAAGTTAAGGATTTCGAAAGCTCCTAAATTGAGCTTTCGAAATCTTTTTTTGCTATACTTAGGCTCAAGGAGGTGGATAGAATGCCAAATCAAGTAAAGAAGCAACTACGAAATAGTATTACTGCTGTGATAAAGCGAGATAGAGAAAGTTTGATTC